>JANYEU010000161.1 GCA_025362915.1 Chitinophagaceae bacterium
ATTCTCCAGAACAAACCCTTTTAGCACTTAAACTGCTGGAGAAGAAAAAGCAAGCCCCTAAAACAAAATCATTAGCAGAATTCTTCGGAAAAATGCCTGGTGTTTTTGGCGATGGATTAACATACCAAAAACAAATGCGCAATGAATGGTAGATATTTTGCAGATACCAGCACTTTTATCTACCTATTGGATAAACATCCTGCGTTGGAAGTGTTATTGGAAAGCGAATGGATTTTTTCGTTTATAACAGAAATAGAATTACAATCGAAACCAAATATTAAACCAGATGAGATAGCCATTGTAAAAGAAGTACTACTGGCATGCAAAAAGGTAATACATATTGATGCAATCAATGAGATAACCATCCAATTAAAAAGAAAATATAGTATTAAACTTCCCGATGCCCTAATTGCAGCTTCAGCTATTATGCTAGATATTCCACTTATCACTTTTGATAAAGGATTTTCTAAGATTAACGAGCTAGACTTAATTTTATTGGAACCTTGAGTATGTGTATTAATCTATATACTAGTTTTATCCCATGGACATAGAACAACTACGCGATTATTGCTTGGGCAAACCACTTACAGAGGAGGGATTACCTTTTGGACCAAACGTGTTGGTGTTTAAGGTAAAAGGAAAGATATTCTTATTGACTAGTTTGGATGCGCCACAACTACAATTTAACGTAAAATGTAATCCCGACTTGGCAGAAGAACTGCGCGAACAATATGGCTGCGTATTACCAGGCTTTCACATGAACAAAAAACATTGGAACACCATCATCCCCGATGGGTCTGTTTCTACCGCACAATTAAAAGAATGGATAGACCATTCTTATGACCTGATATTTAAATCGGTTAAAACAAAAGCCTAAACCCATCCAACTTCCCCAAACTCAAAAGAATCTTGTATGGCATCATCCACCAATAGCTGCCCGTGTTCATTCACCCCTTTTATGGTTGCCTCAAAAGTGATGTTGCCTTTTCGTAAGTGTACCTTTTCATTACGCCTAAATAAATGCCTGTTGTATTCTTCCAACTGTTCTTTATGATTGCCTTGTTTTAGTTGCTGGTAACGGGTTTCCAAACAAGCACATAACTCCTTGGATAACGTAACTGCATCGAAAGTTTTTCCGGTAATCTGCTTGAGGGAAACAGGATTTTTAAGTTCTGGCGAAAAAGCAGTTTGGTTAATATTCATCCCAATACCTACCACTGCCCATTGCCATTCCTGTCCCCTGATGATGGTTTCTATTAATATCCCTGCTGCCTTTCTGTCACGCCAGTAAATATCATTTGGCCATTTTATAGCCGTTTCTTCGCCCGCATGGCGGGTTAAAAAATCTTTACAGGCGAGGGCTACACATACACTAAATGAAAATTGATGGTTGATTGTGAGGAAAGAAGTATCAATAACGCACGAAATAATGATATTGCTACCCGGTTCGGTTAGCCATTGCTTGCCACGCTGCCCTTTTCCAGCGGTTTGGGCATGCGCAAAGTAGGTGATTCCATGTTCAGCCAAATTAGCCTGTATCATTTCAATGGCATAACTATTGGTACTCGCAACCTCAATTAATTCTAAAAAAGGGGTTCCAATCGGAGAAAATATCGTATCAGGAACTTTATTAATACTAAAAGGCGACAAAGAAGTGTTATTTTTGGAGCCGAAGATAAAATAACTTTGGGGTAATATATATCGCAAATAATTTTATTCCTTTATTTGTATTATCAAACGGAAACAATTATTTAATACTTTTACTTTTAAAATATTTATAGTACACAAACGTTTACCTCTAGGTAAGTAAAAATTTATTCATTAAAATTTCGCAATTGTTGGAACAACTCACGTCTACAGAATCTAGTACAAAAAGCATTACAAAGCTTACCAAGAACTCCAAAATATTCAAGACAATATTAAGTGCCATAGATGATAAAAAAGGAACGGGCGTAGTAAGCCTAGACCTAAGAAAGATACCTGAAGCGGTATCAGATTTCTTTATTGTCTGCGAGGCATCATCTACTACGCAAGTAAAAGCAATAGGGGATTTCATAGAATATAAGGTAAAGGAAGTGTGTGGCGAAAACCCATACAAGCATGAAGGGAAAGCCACAGGTCAGTGGGTTTTGATAGATTATGTAACCATCGTGGTGCACATAATGCACCCCGAAGCAAGGAGTTTTTATAAGTTGGAAGATGTTTGGAGTGATGCAATATCGCAAACCCACGGTTAAAATGGAAATTTAACAAATCATATTTAAGGAAAAAGACGGCAGGATTTAATTTCATTTTGAAGCAATTACAAAATCATGGCAATAGAAGAGAAGGATAAGGAGAAACAACCATCTAAAATACCATTTACTAATTTTGGTGAGGATAAGGATAAATCATCACGCAAACCACCAAAGTTTAATATTTACTGGATATACGGGTTAATATTAGCGGTGTTGGTAGGGTCTACATTTTTAAAAGCCAATCCAGATATTACGAAAGTAACTGAGCAAGAGTTTAAAGACGAAATGCTTGCCAAAGGTGATGTTCTCAAGGTAGAATTAGTAAGAAATAAAGATCTTGTACGAATTTATATCAATAGTGACAGTATTGGCAAAGAGTTTTATATAAAGAAATTTAAGGAGAAGCTAGATGCCAATAAGGTAAAAGGCGTGCCTTTATTCCAATTTAATATTGTTGACTGGAAAGTATTCTACGAGAACTTAGATTTATTCTATAAAACACATCCCGGTGTCAGACAGGTATCCATGGATCCTACAGATGATCAGGATTGGTTTGGACCAGCATCAAGTTACCTTGTTTCCATAGCAATTTTTGTAGGTATATGGATTCTGTTAATGCGCAAGATGGGCGGTGGCGGACCAGGCGGCGGCGGACCAGGCGGTATATTCAACATAGGGAAATCTAAAGCAACACTATTTGATAAGGGTGCCAAGGTAAATATCAACTTTGGTGATGTTGCAGGTTTGGACGAAGCCAAGGTAGAGGTAATGGAAATAGTGGATTTCTTGAAAAATCCGAAGAAATATACAGCCTTAGGTGGAAAAATTCCGAAGGGGGCATTACTGATAGGGCCTCCTGGCACAGGCAAGACCTTATTGGCAAAGGCAATGGCTGGTGAAGCACAGGTTCCTTTCTTTAGCCTTAGTGGTAGCGACTTTGTAGAAATGTTTGTAGGTGTAGGTGCGAGTCGTGTAAGGGATTTATTTAAACAGGCAAGAGAAAAGGCGCCATGTATTATATTTATTGATGAAATAGATGCGATAGGAAGAGCAAGGGGTAAGAATGTGATGATGAGCAATGATGAAAGGGAAAACACCTTGAATCAACTTTTGGTAGAAATGGACGGCTTTGGTGGAGATACTGGTATCATTATATTGGCTGCTACTAACAGACCAGATGTATTGGATACTGCTTTGCTAAGACCAGGTCGTTTTGATAGACAAATAAGCATTGACAAACCTGATGTAAAAGGACGTGAAGCAATATTTAAAGTGCACTTGTTACCTATAAAGGTTAGTGAGACTTTGGATGTAACCAAACTTGCTGAACAAACACCTGGTTTTGCTGGTGCAGATATAGCGAATGTTTGTAATGAAGCCGCCTTGATAGCTGCCCGTAAGGACAAGCAAGCGGTAGAAATGATAGACTTTCAGGATGCAATTGATAGGGTTATTGGCGGATTGGAAAAGAAGAATAAGATTATTGCTCCGCATGAAAAAGAAATCATCGCTTACCACGAGGCTGGTCATGCGGTATGTGGTTGGTTCTTGGAACACGCTTATCCTTTATTGAAAGTAACCATTGTGCCAAGAGGAACTGCTGCTTTGGGTTATGCCCAATATACGCCTACCGAGCAATACCTATATAATGAGGATCAATTGATGGATCAGATTTGTATGACTTTGGGTGGAAGGGCAAGTGAGCAGATATTCTTTGGTAAGATTTCTACCGGTGCCAGTAATGACTTACAACAAATTACCAGAATGGCTTACGGAATGGTTACTGCTTATGGTATGAGCGATAAGATTGGTAATGTAAGTTTCTACGATCCTACACAAGAAAATACTTTTACCAAACCATTTAGTGAGGGTACCGGTAAAATAATAGACGAAGAAGTGAAGGCTATTATTGATAGGGCTTATAAATTGACCTTAGATCTTCTAACCGTTAAAAAGAATGAGGTAGAAATATTGGCGAAAGAACTATTATCTAAAGAAGTTTTACATAAAAGCGATGTGGAGATTCTGATAGGCAAACGTCCTTTTGAGCCTAAGAAAATCTTGGAAAAAGAACCAGAGGTTATTATCGCTCCACCAGAAACAACTATTGTAACGGCAAGTAGCACTGATGAATTAGCTGGCTAATGAGTAATTCGAGAGAAAAAATATTAAGTAAGGTAAGACAGGCACTAACTAGTAAGGTGCCTGTTCCTTTTGAAGGGAATACCCCTTCTGATAGTGTTTTTCATCCTGCGCCTGAGGAATTGGAATTGGAGTTTGCAGAGAACTTTACCAAACTACAAGGCAAGTTTTGTTATTGCGGTTCTATTGAAGAACTTATCGAAAACCTGAATGAGTTGGCTACAAAGAGAAAATGGGCTAACGTTTATTGTGTGGAGGATAAGCTGAAACAAACGCTACAAGCAAGTGGATTTACAAACTTTACAGCTACCGATTTGAAAGCCTGCAACGCATCCATCACAACTTGCGAAGCTCTCGTTGCCAGAACAGGAAGTATGTTGCTAACCAGTGCTTCACAAAGTGGCAGAACGGTAAGTGTATATGCCCCTATTCATATTTGCATTGCTTATACCAGTCAGTTAGTGTATGATATTAAAGATGGCTTATCGCTCATAAAAACAAAATACAAAGGCAATATTCCTTCGCTAATTACTTTGGCTACTGGTCCAAGCAGAACTGCTGATATAGAAAAAACATTGGTTGTGGGCGTTCATGGCCCTAAAGAAGTTTTTTGCTTTTTGGTAAACGACTAATTCAATTATGCTACATGCAGATGACTTCCCAAAAGAAAATATACTTCCTTTCCGACTTTCACCTCGGTGCACCGAATCATGAAAAGAGTTTGACAAGAGAAAAAAAGATAGTTCGGTTTCTTGAATCTATTAGGCACGATGCTTTTGAAATATTTATTGTAGGGGACTTGTTCGATTTCTGGTACGAATATAAAACCGTTGTGCCGAAAGGATATACACGAATATTGGGGAAGCTTGCCGAAATAACGGATAGTGGTATCCCCATTCATTTCTTTGTAGGCAATCATGATATGTGGATGAGTGGTTATTTTGAACAGGAATTTAATATCCCCGTTTATCATCAGCCAAAAACTTTTCAATTCAATAATAAATCATTCTTTATTGGTCATGGCGATGGTTTGGGGCCGGGTGATAAAGGCTATAAATTCATCAAGAAGATATTTAGAAATCCTCTATGCCATTGGCTATTTGGACAATTGCATCCTACTTGGGGTATGGGCTTGGCAAATTACTTCAGCAGGAAAAGCAAAGAAAAAACAGGAACCAGCGACGAGCATTTTTTGGGTGAGGATAAGGAATGGCTACTTCTTTTTTGCAGGGAAACATTGCAAAAGGAACACTACAATTACTTCATATTTGGGCATCGACATTTTCCGTTGGATTATAAACTGACCGAAACAAGTAGATATATCAATTTGGGTGATTGGATACGAATCTTCACTTACGCTACCTTTGATGGCACAGACATGCAACTACACGAATGGAAAGAATAATTTTATACTTGGCGTTTTTTATTTTCATCTGCCATCCCGTAAAAGCTACCCCCGATACCTTACTGCATCTTCAACTTACCAAAACAATAAAAGGAGATTATAAGAGCTTTTCGGTAGATAATCTGGGTAATATATTTTTGATTACTTCCTCCAATCAAATAAAAAAGCTAAATAACAATCTAGATAGTATCGCCATTTTTAATGAGAGTAACCTGTATGGCGACATTTACTCCATTGATGTGAGTAACCCATTGAAAGTGTTGGTCTATTACAAAGATTTCAATACCATACTGAGTTTGGATAGGCAACTCAGTAAACTTAATATGCTTGATTTGCGGCTACAGAATATCTTTCAGGTTAAGGCTATTGCCCAGAGTTACGACAATAACAATTGGCTGTTTGACGAAGTGGACAATAAGCTAAAAAAGATAGATGAAAGTGGAAACCTGCTTTTAGAAACACCAGATTTCAGGCTGTTGTTTGATGATAACTACACGCCGCAAACCATCATGGATGTAAGCGGTCTTTTGTACTTATATAGTCAACGGAGAGGGTGGAAAATATTTGATTATTATGGGGGTCTAAAATCACAATATCCAACTTTGAATTGGCAGGATATACAAGTTTCCGAAGGATTCTTGAAAGGGCATGACAGTTCTTATTTTTATGCGGACCGACCGAAGGAATTACAGTTTCTTCGTGCAAAGCCGGATATAAATATCTCATCGGCAAGAAAGATTATTCAATTAAATGGTCTTTATTATATACTTACCAGTGAAGGAATAAATATTTACAGAGAGGTAAATTAAGCCAATTGAAGGTCTACAATCACCAATTGAAGGTCTACAATCACCAATTGAAGGTCTTCAATTACCAATTGAAGGTCTACAATTACCAATTGAAGGTCTGCAATTATCAATTGAAGGTCTACAATTTACCAATTGAAGGTCTGCAATTAATCAGTAGAATCAATTGTTTAATCCACAAAAGAATAACGATGTAGCTTATTTATAGATTGCTTGGGATAAAGGCTGGAAAAAACTACCATTACTCTCCTACTTTTGCGACCGAAATAAAATAAATTAATAATAAAACGACTGTTATGGAATTCAGGATTGAAAAAGACACAATGGGTGAGGTAAAAGTACCCATCAACGCTATGTGGGGCGCACAAACACAACGCAGTATTGAGAATTTTAAGATTGCGCAAGACATTAATAGGATGCCCAAAGAGATAATAAAGGCATTTGCGTACCTAAAAAAAGCAGCGGCATTGACCAATATGGATGCTGGTATATTGACCCAAGAAAAAAGTGATTTGATTGGTCAAGTTTGCGACGAAATACTGGAAGGTAAACTGGATGAATATTTCCCATTGGTGGTTTGGCAAACGGGTAGCGGTACGCAGAGCAACATGAATGTGAACGAAGTGGTTGCTTACAGAGCGCACGTTATTAAAGGTGGCGCATTGACAGATAAGGATAAGTTTGTACATCCTAATGATGATGTAAATAAATCACAATCCAGCAACGATACCTTTCCTACGGCGATGCACATTGCAGCATATAAGATTTTGACAGAAGTAACCATTCCCGGTATAGAAAAACTACGTGATACACTGCAAGCAAAGAGCAAAGAATATATGCACGTGGTGAAAATAGGCCGTACACACTTTATGGATGCCACTCCACTTACGGTTGGTCAAGAACTGAGTGGTTATGTTAGTCAACTGAACCATGGATTGAAGGCTATCAAGAATACGTTGGAGCATTTGAGCGAACTTGCCTTGGGCGGTACTGCCGTTGGAACAGGCATTAATACGCCAAAAGGATATTCTGAAAATGTGGCAAAACATATTGCCAATCTTACTGGTTTACCTTTCATTACTGCCGAAAATAAGTTTGAAGCATTGGCTGCACATGATGCAATTGTAGAAAGCCATGGTGCATTGAAAACCGTTGCTGCAAGCTTAATGAAGATTGCAAACGACATCAGAATGCTGAGTAGTGGACCTAGAAGCGGTATTGGAGAATTGTTTATTCCTGATAACGAGCCTGGTTCTTCTATTATGCCGGGCAAGGTAAATCCTACGCAATGCGAGGCATTAACCATGATTGCCGCACAGGTGATGGGTAACGATGTTGCCATAAACATTGGTGGAAGTATGGGTCATTTTGAATTGAATGTTTTTAAACCGGTGATGATTTATAATTTCTTACACAGTGCAAGATTGATTGGTGATGGTTGTGTAAGCTTTAATGATAAATGTGCGGTTGGTATTGCTCCATTGGAAGCGAACATTAAAAAGCATGTGGACAATAGCTTGATGCTGGTAACGGCGCTGAATACTAAGATTGGCTACTACAAAGCTGCCGAAATAGCACAAACAGCACACAAAAACCATAGCACATTAAAGGAAACAGCTATAAAGCTTGGATACCTTACCGCAGAAGAATTTGATGCGTGGGTGGTGCCAGTAGAAATGGTTGGAGAGATTTAATTACAAGATAAAGTCGAGAGTTGAAAGTCAAAATTAGTCTCGACTTTTACTTTCAACTCTCGACTTTTTACTTTCAACTTTCGACTATTATTATGCTAAAAGGAATTTTAAAGAATGAGGGTGTTTTGTTTATCATAAAATTCCTTGGTTTGTTTGGCTTGCTTTACTATTTCTGCCTTTTCTTTATAAGCATTACAACGAGAGGTAGCAATGACTTTACTGTTTTCTTGAGAGATTATCTAAATTATATTGATTGGATACGATATTCCGTACTTCGCACAAGCCAAACCTTATGCAAATTATTTGGAATCCATTGCTACATACAAGACAGAATATTGATTAGAAGTGTAAATACTGACAAGGCATTACATATGGGATATGATTGTATTGGCTATGGCGTTATGAGTTTTTGGACTGCATTTATTGTCGCAAATCAGCAGAAATGGTTATCAAAACTTTATTGGGTACTTGGAGGCTCATTTCTTATTTGGATTATCAATTGTATGCGCGTAACAATATTGATGGTTGCCTTGAATAATAACTGGCCAATAAGTGAATACCTAGACCATCATACGCTTTTTAATATTGTTGCTTATTGCCTTTTATTCATCTTGATATTTTACTACATCAAATCTAATGACGTTAAGAAGAAGTAATATCTGCTTACATCCGCGCAAGAAATTGTTTCCTATACTTGGAAGGGGTTATTTTCTTTACCTTAAGGAATTGTTTATTGAAGTTTGCCAAAGTATTAAAACCGCTTTCGTAGCAAATGGTTTCAATGTTTTTTTGCGAGTCTACCAATTGCTTGCAAGCATATCCCACACGTATTTCGTTGAGGAAATCTATGTATGTTTTCTTTGTACTCTTCTTAAAATAACTGCAAAACGCAGGGATACTCATTTGAACATTCTTTGCAACCTGACCAATTTTGATGGTTTCTTGAAAGTTGGTAAGTGTAAATTGAAATATGGTATCTAGCCGGCTTTTATTTTTTGGATTAAATTCTTTTACCTCTTGTGTTGACAAGGTTTTATATTCTTGCCTTTTGGCCATTAGGTGTAATGCCTGACAAAGTAGTACAATACGTTCAAAGCCCTTGGCATCTACCAGTTTCCTGATTATTTTCCCAAGTTCAACTTTGGATTCTCCTTCTATGTAAAGACCACTAACCGATGTTTGAAACAGTTGATTTATCTGCACTAGTTCAGGGAGTTCCAAAAAGGCATTCCCCCAAAAGTTTTCTTTAAAATGTATTACAATGGCACTGGTAATTAAATCTGGAGATGATTTTTGAAAAGTATGCGGAAGGTTACTACCCAAGAAAAAAATATCATCTACAACAAAATCGCCTACGTAATTACCTATATAACTATGCCCCCCACCTCTTATAAACAATATCAATTCGTACTCAACGTGTTGATGCCAAGGAACTTCAAAATTTGGCGTAGTATGTACATTAGCAACAAAAGATATGTCATCAGATAATGGTAGTTTTTCTACTAAAGGCTTCATTTCTCTACTTTATTAATCATTGTAATCCGATAAATGTACAAAAAAGATATTATAGTGGTAGTTTGTTGGTTTATTATATTGGTAGTTTAACAAAAAAGCCAGCCTAATTGGCTGGCTTTTTTGTTTTATTCGGTGTATTACTTAGTTATAGTTCAACAATTCAACACTTCTAGTAATGAAAGTTGTCAAATCACTACCCTTTAATAAGCCTTGTGAAAGCAAAGCAAGGTCAGCTAAATTGCGTACTTGCTTACCTTGTTTATCAATATCACTTTCCTTAAGAAGTGTTTGATATATTGGGTGGTTACCATTTACAGTTAAGGTAACTTCATCTGGCATTTGCGCATAAAAAGCACCCATTCCGCCACTAGCCGCACCCATGTCTTTCATCCTTCTCATAAATTCTGGACGGGTTGCCACCACAGGAGAAATGTTATTAATCAATCCCTTCACTTCTACTGTAAGGTGCAGGTTGTTTGCAGGAATTTCGAATAACTTTTTCAATGTTTCTTCTTCATCCTTGCTCAAAATGCTGCTATTATTTTCTTGCTTGTCTATCAGGTTATCAACTATATCAGCATCCACCCTTACAAAGCTTACATTATCCCACTTCATTTCCATGTGGTTAATAAATGCAGCATCCACCATTGTTTCCGACTTGGTAACGATGAATCCCTTACTCAAGCAAGCCTGAATGTACACATCTTGGTGAATAGGGTCTGTGGTATAAAGAATAATGTGCTTGCCTTCCTTATTCTTTTGCAAGGCTTCGGTAGCAGTTTTGTATTCCTCAACAGTATAAAATACCTTAGTTGTTTTTACCTGACCATCAGCATCGGTAACCGCTTTAGGAGAGGTTGCATCTTCCAATACCAAGAACTTGTTTGCCTTTTCAAGGAATTTATCGTCGGTCATCATGCCATATTTCACAAATAAACCAAGGCTTTCCCATTTGTCTTGGAAAGATTCACGGTCGTTTCTGAATATTTCTTCTAGCTTATCGGCTACTTTCTTGGTAATGTGGCTATTTATTTTCCTTACGTTTGGATCGCCTTGCAAATAGCTACGGCTAACGTTTAAAGGAATGTCTGGACTATCAATAATACCATGCAATAACATCAAAAATTCTGGAACAATGTCCTTTACTTCATCAGTTACAAATACCTGATTGCAGTATAACTGTATCTTATCTTTTTGAATTTCGTAGCTCTGTTTTATTTTGGGGAAATACAAAATACCCGTAAGGTTAAATGGATAATCTACGTTTAAATGTATCCAGAATAAGGGTGTTTCGCCCATTGGATACAGTTCTTTGTAGAAGTTTCTGTAATCATCATCCGATAATTCGCTTGGCTTCTTGGTCCAGATTGGGTTAGGATTATTTATTTGTTTGATGTCTTCCTCTTTTGCACCTTCTTCGCTAAAGAAGATAGGTACTGGCAAAAATTTACAGAACTTTTCAAGTATGTTTTTCAAACGGTAAGCATCCAAAAACTCACTGCTTTCCTCGTTTACATACATGATAATCTTAGTGCCACGGTCTTTTTTCTCTACTTCATATAATTCAAACTCTGGGCTACCATCGCAACTCCAGAATACAGTTGGGGCTTCTTCTTTATATGATTGAGAAAGTACTTCTACCTTTTCGCTCACCATAAAAGAGCTATAAAAACCCAATCCAAAATGACCAATAATGTTTGCGTCTTTGTATTTGGTTAAAAACTCTTCTGCCCCACTAAATGCCACTTGGTTTAGGTACTTATCCACTTCTTCTTGCGTCATGCCCACACCCCTATCCTGAACGGTAATGGTTTTTTCTTTGGTGTCCAATATCACATCTATCCTCAACTCGCCCAAGTCGCCTTTTGCTTCGCCAATGCTCGATAATGTCTTTACCTTTTGCGAGGCATCCACAGCGTTACTCACCAATTCTCTCAAAAAAATCTCATGGTCGCTGTACAAAAACTTCTTGATGATCGGAAATATGTTTTCCGTGTTTACCCTTATTTGTCCTTTTTGCATAATTAAAAATTTGTTTATTTATTTCTTTATAAAAAGTAAATCGACAGCAATCAAACACAATACCATCACTTGGTTTTCTGCCATGATGGCAAGTAGTTGGGGTTGTATCTGTCAAAAGAAAAGGGAAAGTATGGTAGGGCTTAGTAGAGGCGAAGTGCTATTTGGCATAAATAAGTGCAACTCTACTTTTTTATATAAATGCCAATAATCATGATTGCCAAAGTGATAAAAAATCCAAAAGTCCATTTTATCAAATCATTCTTGCTAGTTTCTATTTTATATGCGGTTGCTTGTTCTTGGGTTTTAAACTTTTCGTCTATATGATCTTTAAGTATTGATATGTCTTTACTCAAATAATCGCTTGCTCTAGTTGAAGTAGCAACTGTTTCTTGTTTTACATAGTCAATCACAGCGGTTGCTTCTTCCTCACCTATCTTGGCTTTCAAGAGTGTAAATAACTGAATATCTGAAATATTGATTGTCATTTTATTATTTATAGTTGATTTGATTCAAGCATAAAACCATAAATCATCAACCAATTAAAACGAAGTTAGTGGAAAGCTTACCAAACAGATAAATAATAACTTTCATAAACATAACTAAACAAAAAATCCCAGCTATTTACATAACCGGGATTCTTAAAACTTTATTAGTAATCTTAATTATTCAACATCAAAGGCATTACCAACATCAATAAATCTTCGCCTTCGGCTTGTTCGGATGGTTTTATCAAACCGGCTTTTGTAGAAGTAGATAATTCCATTCTTACTTCAGAAGTATCTGCCGCATTCAGCATTTCTATCAGAAACTTAGCGTTGAAGGCAATCTGTAAGTCTTCGCCATCATATTGGCAATTCATGCGTTCGTTACCTTCAAAATTAAAATCTATATCCTGCGCAGCCATTTGCAATTCGCTTCCCGTAATGTTCAACGCCACCTGATTGGTACTCTTGTTACTGAAGATGCTTACACGGCGCAATGCACTTTGGAAATCTGTTTTGCTTACCACCAATTTATAAGGATTATCCGCAGGGATAACCACCTTATAATCTGGGAAACGAGCATCTATCAATCGGCAAATCATTTGAATATCGCCATGACTAACAAAAAGGTGATTGCTGTTGTAGCTAATAATTATTTCATCATCATTATCTGGCAAAGCATTGCGCAGCAAGTTCAAAGGCTTCTTTGGCACAATAAAACTATCTGCTTTGGTGGCCTTGGTATCGGTTCTTTTATAACGAACCAAACGGTGGGCATCAGTAGCTACAAACTGTACAAATTCAGGGTTCAATTCAAAGAAAACACCCGTCATGGCGGGTCTCAAATCATCGCTACTTACGGCAAACAATGTTTTGTTGATACCCGTAATTAAGGCACTACTCACCATTGGAAAACCTGTGGTATCATCGCTTGAAGGTTCTTTAGGAAAGTTATCTGGGTTTTCGCCAGGCACCTTATACTTACCGTTATCGCTGGTAATTTCTACCGAAAAGTTAGCGTCAATGCTAAAAGTAAGCGGTTGGTCGGCAATATTTTTCAAGGTATCAATTAATATCTTGGCAGGGATACAAACCTTTCCATCGGCCTTGCTTTCTACGCCCATCTGCACACGCATCACCGTTTCTAGATCGGTGGCAACAATGTTTAGCTTCTTGTTTTCTATTTCAAACAAGAAATCTTCTAAAATAGGCAGCACCGTATTGGCATTAATAACACCATTAATTTGTTGGAGGTGTTTTAACAAAGAGGAGGAGGAAACTATAAACTTCATATCTACAATATTATAAGCGACAAACGTACTGCAAATATTCAATAGTAGCGGAACATACTTGCTTTAGATAGGCATTTGATTGCTCAATGTTGTTATAATGTGGATATAATGCACTTTTGTAGACCTCATCCCAACCCTTCTCCAAAAAGAGAAGGGCAAGCAATCGAAGCGATTGTGCGTTAGTTAGGGTGTAAAGTCCTGTCCTTTTGGAGAGGATTTAGGTGAGGCCTAATTACTTCATTTATCAAGTATTATGTATTCTAAAAAGAGTTTAACGCCCGATCAGGCATTTCAGAAAATAAAACAGTTTTGTGCCTATCAGGAGCGATGCCATACGGAGGTGACGGAGAAATTGTATGGCTATGGACTATATAAAAAGGAGGTGGAAATAATATTGACCAACCTGATAGAAGAGAATTACCTGAACGAAGAACGGTTTGCCATTGCTTTTGCAGGAGGAAAGTTTAGGATGAAACAATGGGGCAGGGTGAAGATAAAATACGATTTGAAACAAAAAGGCGTGAGCAGTTTTTGCATAACCGTTGCCCTAAAAGAAATAGATGAAGAAACTTATCTATTAACCTTACAATCTGTTGCCAACAAGAAATGGGATAACCTGAAGGGAGAACAATACCTAAACAGACGGGCTAAAACCACTGCATACCTGTTGCAAAAAGGGTTTGAGCAGCCTTTGATTGCTGCGGCTATTGCAGCCATAAGGGCATGATACTATTGTAGCGAAAGGCACAAGTGCCAGTCTTGCGACAGCGGGGCATTTAATTGTTTTACCTGTAATTGCACATTTGTATTGATAGGCTGCTAGAACGAAATCTCTAAAAGAGAATTAAATATTTTGCGATTATTTATTTTTGAAAATAATATAGTACAAATGTTGATACTGGTTTGTTTCAACAATTTCTCTTACAGCATCACTTGGCAAATTGGTAAGCATTTGTATAAATGCAACTTCTAATATTGTTAATTCATTTCTAACAACATCAAACACAATTTCAGGGTCAATGCCTCTATAATCGTGGGCTAATACATTTCTCATATCTGCAATGTGTTGCCATTCAATATGAGGTTGTGTTTGAAGTAGTTTATTATCTATCTTTTTTGTTTCTTCGGCAATAGCAATTAATAGTGTGATTGTGCCATTAAAATTCAACTGATTATTCGCTTACAATAAGGAATCAGCATTTGGAAATTCACTAGTGTAAATAGAAATTTTCTTGATTGCTGAAATAGCAGAGACAATGTATAGTATGTTTTTGTTGTTATACATAAATGATGTCTTTTTTTGCAGTTAACCATACTACTTCATTCATGTATTTTTTGTTTACTAAATCAATTTTTACCTGTGTGATTTGATTGAGCTCCTTTTGTAAATTCAAATAATGATGCAAGTTTAAAAAAGTGTTTGGTAGCGTTTCATACACAATATCTAAATCACTATTAGGTGTTTCTTCGCCACGGCTATATGATCCAAAAACGCCCAACGAGCGTAATGGATATTTTTCCTTAAGTGTTGGCAAGTTGTCGTGAAGTATTTGTACTATTGAGTTCACTATTATATATTTTAAGTTTTATTCTTTTTATAAAGATAAGGGGTTATAAGTAGAATATCAAAATGTGCCTTAGTTCCTCGTAACTGTTACTTAATGCTGAGAAAATAAAGTTCAAATATAGTAGTAACGGCTGGGGAAAATGTACAAATATACCCGACTGGCGCATGAATCCTTTCATGTGCCTTCCGTTACTTATTCTCAAATATTAAATGACTTGTTACTATTCAAATTATAGTAACGTGCAGCCCATGACAGGAGTGATGAACTAGACCCCAACATTCATGCGCCAGTGGGAGGTTTCGCACAAAGCAAAGCTTTCCTTTGCTATAGTTATGTCGAGTATATAAAATCCAGTGAATTATAAATATCTTGCCAACACATATGTTTGCTTTAAAAATGAACAAAATGAATATAAAGAAATTAATAAGCCTCATTTTGATAGTGTCCACTCTCTGTGTAAATGCGCAAAAAGTAGATACTGTTATTGTTACAAATACGTACACATCCTATTACAACTATTCACTACACGAACCATTATATGTGGTTTATAAACTTTATAAAGGCGGTGGTGACTGCAGTAGAAAACCTTTTCATTTCAAAACAAATGGATTGCGTCATTCTGCCAACCCAACTGACTATAGAGGAAGTGGATTTGATGAAGGTCATTTAGCTGATGCTAAAGACTTTGCTTTTGATTGTGCAAAAGAAGAAGAAACATTTCGATTTTTTAATTGCGTTCCACAAACACCAAAACTTAATAGAGGTATTTGGAAACATTTTGAAACGGTCATTAGGAAGGAAAGCCAAAGTGATTCTCTTTTGATAGTATGTGGTAGCATATTTGGAAATAAAACAATGGGACCTGATATAATTGCTATACCTGACTGGTGTTGGAAGTTAGTAATCTCGCTCACATCTAAGCAAGTATTGAATTGCTTTATTTGTCCAAACGATGATTCTGATTCTTTTGAACAATTAGAGTTGGTAGAATTGAAAAAGAAACTGGGTTATACTTTGATTTACTAAGTCAAAAGCTTTTAATACTTCCCCATTGATTTTAACCTAGTTTTATATTGGATGCTCAAAATCCCAAAAGCGATAAGAAAATCTTAGTGTTGAAACTTCAGGCAATAATAATCCGTAGTTCTGCCAGTTCAGAATAATGTAATGGTTATAAATTTCACCCTTGATACCACGACCATCAAACAAACCTTTATTATAGACTTGATTGAAAGCTGGTGTATGAACTTTTACTAAAATTTGCTCCGCAATATCTGTTAAGGTTTTTTTATTAGCCCTATCTATATTTTCTTCTTCTTTTTCATTTTTTGAATTTACTATTCTTCCAAGTCTTATTGATGTAGGTAAAGCAGAGGATTCAACAAACTCAAAACGATTTTTTAATCTCTCTGAGAACCGTGAAGCTTGACCAATATAAAGCAATGCATCCCTGCCGTAAGCAGGATGCTGCCCATAGATTTGGTAAATACCACAATCTGTTTCCTTTGAAAATTCTTTGATTATTTCTTGATTAAATTCAATTAGCTGCCACTCAATATTTATTACGGTTACTGGTAGCATCTTTTTTAAGTCTAAATTTAATTCTTACAGGTTAATTGATTAATTTCTCTCATAAATGTGAGTTATGTAAGAAATCTCTGTTTCTTTTATTTTATGCTTAATATCATTCTGGTCTTTGTAGTAATAGTTTACCGAAATTTTCTTGTCGATTTTGTTGTAGCTAAAATCTCCGACTAGACTTGTGCAAGCATGGCAATTGTCTTGTTTTGTTTGTACTCTAAGAGTACCACTAAAGCCATTATTATCAAGTTTTTCTAAATCTATCTCATATAAGCCATCATCCAACCCATCTGCAAACTCTGTCTTAAAATTATTTTCAATTTTTTCTTTAATTTGAGGAATTGTGGTTGTATCTATGTTATAACCATCATCTTTATTGGATAAAATTAGTAGGTACTTGAAATGACTATACATTTCAATACTTGAACCAAAATAGCACGGGTCAGGTGCATATATAACAAAAGCATCCAATGTGCTATCACCATTAATGTCAGAATAATTTATTCCGTAGTTACTACTGTCAATTTTATGAAGATAGTATTTTGACTTTTGGTTTTCAGGGACTGAATCAACAGAAGGCATTTTACTAAAATCAGGGCATTCTTTACAAAAAATGCCTTTATCTATTTGACTTTTTTCCCACTGATTTATTGTCTGTCCAATTTCTTTAATAGGGTTATCTTTTTTTGCCTTACAAGAAATTATTAATAAAAAAGATAAAAATATTGAGTATTTATTTAGTGCTTTCATTGCTTGTATCTTGTGTTATTTGTTGAATTAAGTTATTTTTAAGCTAGCCAAGTGTTATCTAATCGGCTTGAAGTTAGCGAAGCTGGCTTCAAATATAGTGCTTCTTCATATAGTTGTTGGTCAAGAAGACACAACAACGGCGAGTACTCTACAAATATCCATACAATTCCCTTATCAAACCGCAACAAATTAATAAACCCCGTAATCATTGGGCTTAAATCTCACTTCTGCCAATTAGTCAAACCAGTTTCTAACTGGCATTCGCCACAACCCTTTCCCTGATAGCCAGCACAAAAATAGGGGATAGTGGCTTTTCCAGTACCAATGCAAGCCATAAACCAACTTTTATACGCTGTTTTGTGCTGTGATGGAGAATAATTAGGGTAGGTATGCCCGATTTCTTTTAAA
>JANYEU010000174.1 GCA_025362915.1 Chitinophagaceae bacterium
GTACTGATTTGGATGGCCTTAATAGCCAACAAATGATGGAAAGGGATGGTTTTTTCAAGGTAGGCACAGAACTTCAAGGAAAAACTGGTAAAACAGACAATTGGCTTTCTGCAATAAATTTTTCGGGTGATATACCGTTCATTCCTTTCAAAAATCCTTTCAAATTATTCCTCGATCTAGGAACTTATGCCGAAGCTTGGCAGGATAATGTTACCGGAAGCCACTTTTTGTATGATGCCGGCATAGAGGTTTCTTTCTTTAAGGGCTGGGCTAATCTATATGTGCCATTGCTGATGAGTAGCGTTTACAGTGATTATTACAATTCTATTTTCCCTGGTAAAAAGCTTTCAAAAAGCATTTCCTTTAGCATAGATATTCAGAAAATAAAGGTCAATCAAATTACAAAAGGAATACCATTATAGGAGCTATGCTAAACTATTATGGAACTCCATTTTCCAGATAGGGGATGTTCCAGAACCTTCGGGGGATGTTCCCAGACCTTGCGGGGAGGTTCTCTAGCTTGGCGGGAAGGGCATTTAAAGGAAAAGAAAGGTCTTTTTGGGATATTGAAGCGTATAATTTTACTTCTTTGTGTCCCTTTGTGAGAGACCTTTGTGACCCTTGTGGTTGAGAGGAATTATTACGTAGCAAATAAGGGTACAAAAGGTTGTTTTACAACAAAAAACAACATGAAGGAACTACTTAAAAATATATTGAAAGGTATTGGCGTCTATCATCCATTACAATCTTTTTATAGGGGGAGTATTGGTGCGGCAATCAATACTTATTATCGTTTTTCTTATGCAAAATATAAGGGAAGAGGGTATGAATGCAACTTTTGCCATGCCCGTTATGGGCGTTTTGTACCACATTATCCCGAAAAGGCTATAGAAAATGCTATCAATAAAAATGATGTGATAGCGGGGTTTGGCAAAAATGTATTTTGCCCCTCTTGCATGAGCAAAAACAGGGAACGTTTGGTGCTGGCAGTACTTCAAAACAAGCTTTCTGTAGATGAAAAAAGGATATTGCATTTTTCGCCAGAGAAACATTTATACCAATATATCAGTACAAGGGCAAGCGTTGCTACGGTGGATATTATGCCCGGTTTTTATCAATCCATAGATAAGAATATTTTGCAGGAAGATGCCACAAACCTTGGTTTTGCATCCGAAAGTTTTGATATGATTATTGCAAACCATATTATGGAACACATTCCGGAGGATACAAAAGCGATGTGCGAGATGCAGAGGGTGCTAAAAACTGGCGGTGTTGCCATTTTGCAAGTTCCTTACTCCGAAAAGCTGAATAAAACGATAGAAGAGCCATTTATAAACAACCCCGACAGGCAAGAAGAACTGTATGGGCAGCGCGACCATGTGCGTATTTATGCCTTGAAAGACTATGTGGCAAGGCTGGAAGGCAGTGGTTTTACTGTAAATGTCCTTAGGTCAGATACATTGAAGGAATTTTTAAAACATGCCATTCAGGAAAGGGAATGTGTGGTTTTGTGTTATAAAAAATAGCGGGATGGGTTAAGGGGTTTATATTTGACGAGACACTTTTATTGGAAGCATACTATCCCAAACACCATTGTTTACTGAAAAAATATAGATTTTACATGCAGATAATCCCATCGGAACATATAGATTTTGCCAAGTGGGATGCTTGTGTAAACAACAACACAAACGGGTTGATTTATGCCACTTCTGTTTATCTAAACGCCATGACAGACAATTGGAGTGGGTTGGTAATAAATGATTATGAGGCAATAATGCCCTTGCCGTGGCGCAAAAAATGGGGCATTCGATATTTATATACGCCTGCATTCACCCAACAATTAGGATTGATAGGTGCTTATTCCATCAATAATGATACTATTTTAGAAACGATAAATAAGTTTGTGCCGTATGGTGATTATATGCTTAATACCGGCAATAAACCAACGCATACAGAGGGGATTTTTACCGAGAATTGCAATTACATTCTCAACCTCTCCCCTACTTATTTGCAGATTAAGGAAAACTATTCCAAGCCCTTAAATGGCTATTTGAAAAAGGCGGTTTCTTTTGGACTGATTTATACAGAAACAAACATTACAGATGCAATAGATACCTACCAAAACTTGTATCAGGAACGCTTTGAAAGTTTTGTTGCGACAGATTATGTTCATTTTAAACAGCTATGCCAACAATTAGAACCTGAGGGAAAAGCTTTTGCCCGAAAAGTGACTGATAAAGAAGGGAATGTATTGGCTTATGGATTGTTTTTGAGAGATAATAAGCGAATTTATAACCTGATGCCCACTACTTTACCACTAGGAAGAAAGCTTTTTGCTATGCATTTTCTAATTAATTGTCTAATTAAAGAATATGCCGAACAAAACTTGTTGTTCGACTTTGAAGGCTCCGATCATCCGGGAATAAAACAGTTTTATGAGCAGTTTGGCAGTACCAATGAGGGGTATATGCACTGGCATTTTAATCAATTGCCTTGGCCGTTACAGTTGTTTAAAAAGTAAAGTTGGTATCTTTTCTTGTCAAATCTCTCTCTTCCATTATTTTCTCGGCAATAAGCAGGTCGATAGGTCTGGTTATTTTCAGGTTGTTATATTCTCCATCTATCAGGAAAATCTTTTCACCAAAAGCTTCTACCACCGTTGCCTCATCGGTAAAGCTATCTGAGTACTCTTCTTCAAAAGCTGGCATTAATATTTCTGCTTTAAAGGTTTGGGGGGTCTGAATTATCCTAACCCTATTACGATCTGCCACAACACTATTTTCATTTCCAGTATCAATCCTGATACTGTCTGTTGCAGCAACGGCAGGTATTGCCGAACCTTTTTCAACAGCTTGAAGGTAGCAACGTTTAATTAAATCGGGAGTAATCAGGCAACGCACACCATCGTGAACAAACAAAATACTATTGGTTGTATCCAAATATTGTAATCCTTTTTGCACAGAATAAAAACGGGTAGCACCACCAATAGTAAAATGTATATTGGCAGATGAAAAGAGGGAGGCTATTTGTTTGCCGGCATCCAAATGGGTTTCGGGCAATACAATTACCAATTCAATATCTGCAAAAGCTTGCAAAAAAGCAGTGATGGTATGCCAAAGAAGTGGCTTGCCATTAACCTCCAAAAACTGTTTTGGGGTAGGCACACCCATCCTTTGTCCGGAACCTCCTGCTACTATAACGGCTATCTTTTTCATATCAACAAACAAAGTAAAGGCATAGAAAATAAAATTAAAATCTAATTTCTTAAAAAAGGAATTAGGTAATTAAGCTGGGAAAGCTATATTTGCAGCCCAACAAACGATTTCGTAGCTCAGTTGGTAGAGCAGCTGACTCTTAATCAGCGGGTCCAGGGTTCGAGCCCCTGCGGAATCACAACAAAAAGGACTTCAAGAAATTGAAGTCCTTTTTTGATATTTACAAGTTACTGGTTACATGATACCAGTAACCAGTAACTTGTCACCAGCAACTTGCAACCTTTCCTTATTCTTCTTCCGCATCCAAAGCATCGAATGCTTTTACCTTTTTTGTGGCTTTAAATTGGATAATACGGTAATCAGCCAATCCCAAAACATTGAACGGATCTTCCGCAACTATTTCATTAATCTCTGATAGGCTTTCTCCCTTGGCAAAAATAATCCCCCCATCCCTTGGTTCTTTCCTTCCGGATGCCAAAAAGTTTCCTGTATGATAATATTTATCTACAAACTTCATGTGGGCAGCCATGTTCGCATCTATTTGTTCTGTTGGCACTTTGTACGTAAGCTCTATAATAAACATGGTATCCCGTTATTTAATGATTGATTTCCCAAAAGTAAACAAGATTGGCACTAAAAGAACTGATTATAGTCATCTATACACCTTTTTAAAAAGATAGGATAAAATAAAACTTTTACTTCATCCTAGATATAAAGATGACGTAAAATAAAACTTTTACCTCATCCTAGATATAAAGATGACATAAAATAAAACTTTTACCCTATCCTAGATATAAAGATGTCATAAAATAAATATTTTACCCTATCCTACATATAAAGATGACATAAACGCTTTTTGTATCTAGCCAAGATTATTTAAACAACATTGACACAAACGCCGAGCCCCCCAACGAGACAGCAATCATTGAAGGAATAAAAGGTTGCATCTTCTTATACTGGTTGAAGTATAAATAGATAACCCTACTTTTACAAATCACCGATAAAGCATACATCATAGAAAAAGATTTAATAAGGATAGGGCAACTGGCAGATGCCAACGAAGCCAGCAACGATGGCTTTAAGGCCTTTTTGAAAACAAAGGAGGATAAGGATATAGATAAGTTAGTTTTTGAATTGAACGAAACCATTGCACCACAAATAGATTGCACCAGCTGTGGCAATTGCTGCAAGAGTTTATTGATAAATGTGACTGAGGAGGAAGCAACCGCACTATCGGGACATCTGAACCAAAGCCGGACTGACTTTGACAACCAATACTTGGAAAAAGGTGGCAGCATGATGCTTATGAATGCCATACCCTGTAGCTTTTTAACCAATGATAAATGTACGGTGTACAAACATCGCTTTGCGGGTTGCAGAGAGTTTCCTGCCATGCACCTCCCCAACTTTAATAAGCGGTTGTTTACCACCTTTATGCACTATGGGCGATGCCCAATCATATACAATGTGGTGGAAGAACTGAAAGTGAAGACAGGGTTTAGGTAACAAGTCGTAAGTTGAGAGTCGAAAGTCATAAGTCTTGACTCTCGACTCTCGACTTTCAATTATTGACTTTCAACTTGTCCTTCCATCAAATCCCTGATTACCACACTTGCCACGCTGCAACCAAAGATGGCGGGCATATAACTGATGGTACCTATCAAAGACTTTTTGGGGAATGCTTTTTCAGTAACAATTACCTTATCCGCATCAATATCCTCTGGGCTAAAAACAACTTTCAACCCTTTATAGATACCAACGGCATGTAATCTTTTGCGAACATATTTGGCAAGGGTACAATTAAATGTTTTGGATATATCCGTAATCTGCACCAATGATGGATTCAATTTTCCGCCTGCACCTAAAGAAGTTACTATTGGCAATCCCCTATCCTTACACGCCTTTATAAATTGCACTTTTGGCCCAAGGGTATCAATACAATCAACTGCATAATCAAAGTTGCCTTCATCAAGAATGGTATCAATCAGTTCATCTTGTATATATTTGGTAAGCATGGTTATTTCCAAGGCAGGATTAATATCTTTCAAACGTTCTGCCATTACTTCTGCCTTTAACTTACCAGCAGTAGAATGTAATGCAGGAATTTGTCGGTTGGCATTGCTAAGGTCAACAGTATCCGCATCTACAATCGTCATTTTACCAATACCGGCACGTGCAATCATTTCTGCACAGATACCTCCTACCCCACCAAGTCCTACCACCAATACATTCTTGCCCATTAACGTTTCTACCTTTTCGTCGCCCAAAAGTAACTGCGTTCTACCCATCCAATATGGAATCATCTTATCCTATTTATTTTCCACGAATTAAGGATAATTAAGGGATATAAGGTCTTAAAGTTACTATTCAGCCCAAAAAGATTCCTATACTTTCCTTCTTTATTCTATTAATCCATCCCAAAAAGAAAAAGCATTACTCCACTATCAAGCTATGTTTCTTTACAATCAACAGTCATATCAATAAAGCATTTGTAATATTAATCAATCATGTTTTTTAAATAATAGATTCAAAAGGGGCATAATTCCCCCTACCTTTATCCCTGTTGCATCAATATCTATTTGAATGACACTTTCAGATTCTTTTTCGTTGGCATTTCGTACCGTTCGCAGCAACATGCTTCGCACAGGCATCACCGTAGCCATCATAGCCTTTGGCATCATGGCATTGATTGGTATTATCACTGCAATAGAATCTATGAATCAAAGCTTGCGCGAAAGTTTTTCCTCCATGGGAGCCAATGCTTTTAGCTTAAGATACAAGGAGAGCAAGGCAAGATTTGGGCATCATGACCGAGAAGATGTAACACTATCCAAAAGGGGACAAAAGGAAAAAAAATCTAACTTAGGAAAAGTCATTACCAAAGAAGAAGCATTACTCTTTAAACAAAACTTTGACTATCCTGCATTGGTAAGCATCTCTTTCAGAATGGGTGGAAATGTAGAATGTAGGTATGCTACAAAGAAAACAAATCCACAGGAGGCGGTTTTTGGTGTAGATGAAAACTATCTAAATGTAAATGGATATACAATACAGAGCGGAAGAAACTTTAGTTCTCTGGATATTGAAAGTGGAAGAAATGTATGCCTGGTAGGTTATAACGTTGCTACAAAACTGTTTGGAGACGAAGCGCCAGAACTATGCGTGGATAAAATGATATTGGTAGGCGGTATAACTTATCATATAATAGGATTACTAAAAAGCAAGGGAAGCAGTTCCTTTTTACGACAAGACGAAGTTATTTTAACATCGTATAATAACAGTGCAAGGTTTAACAATCCTTCCAATTCTTTTGCCATTGGCGTGCTGGTAAACCAAGTACAGGCACTGGAAGGGGGAATGGATGAAACGACTGCCTTATTTAGAAAAATACGAAAACTGGAACCTACAGAAGAAGATAATTTTTTGATTGAAAAGAGTGACA
This sequence comes from Chitinophagaceae bacterium, assembly GCA_025362915.1. Taxonomy (GTDB): domain Bacteria; phylum Bacteroidota; class Bacteroidia; order Chitinophagales; family Chitinophagaceae; genus Parasediminibacterium. The sequence continues at coordinate 6,658 of JANYEU010000174.1, forward strand.
AGTTTGCTGAAATGTTTATTGGTTTTCTTAGTAGTATTACGGGGAGCGCTGGCGCCATTGGGTTGATTACATTGATTGGTGCAGCGATAGGATTGATGAATATTATGCTGGTATCTGTAAATGAGCGTACGCGAGAAGTGGGATTGATAAAAGCCATTGGCGGAAAAAGCAGAAATATCCGTCAACAGTTTCTCTTTGAAAGTATGATCATTAGCCTACTTGGTGCACTATTCGGTATTATATTGGGTGTACTTGTTGGTAATCTATTCGGGTTGCTTCTGCATACTGGCTTTGTAATACCTTGGGCTTGGGTAATGGCCGGAATTATCATTTGTTCTTTGGTTGGGCTAGCCGCAGGAATTTATCCAGCCATGAAGGCCGCTAGGTTAAACCCTATTGTGGCATTGAGGTACGAGTAAGTGGTTAGTTAGAAATTAGTATTATGCCATTTGAATTGGTGTTCCACCTCTCAAACAAGGTTTTTGTATCATGAACCTTGTTTTAAGTGTTTCGTGAGACAAGAATCTGGCAAAGTAAGTTGTAGGCCAAAAGACACAACGGCGAGTATTAAAATATTCTCCTTGTAATAATACCACATTTCCCATCACTAAATCCTCCTCCCGAAAAATAATTCATGGGTCTACGTATATATAAAGACCCTCATTTCAGCCTAAAAACCTATTTGGTAGCGGTAACGTGCCACTTATAAGCTGTACAAGTGACCTTTTCCTGGTAAAAGGTGTGTTATAAGTTGTACAAGTGACCTTTTCCTGGTAAAAGGTGTGTTATAAGTTGTACAAGCGACCTTTTCCTGGTAAAAGGTGTGTTATTTTCTAGTGAATTATTACAAGAAGATGAGAACACAAAATAAATCTTTCAAAATAGATAGATAATAATTGTTTGAATGGTTTTTTAATGTGTATCGTCATTTTTAAAAAAAAGATTGTCGTTTCTTATTAGGTTATTACTCCACTACAACAAAAGTGTAGCCGCAAGGAATATCGCGAGATAGTTTAGTTATAAATGATGATTCCTTTTAACCATCAATTTACAAGTAAAAACCCATTATAACTTCTCTGCCAAGGTTCGTACCTCATCAACCTTTTTTTGATTGTTGCTTGAATATAAGAACCACAAGGCGAAGCAATTGCCCCACTAAAGAGATAGTTGCATAAAAACAGCTTACTTCTGTAAGCTTCGCGCTCTATTTTGACCGTTCTATTGATGAAGTAATTTTTAGGAGTTGAGGGGATACTTTTACAGGATGGAAAAGAAACAAAACTAATCGTTGATTTATTAAATTTCAACCCCCTAAATTTACATCAAATTTCATCTTAAATAAACCTTTATAATGGCAGAAACAATTTTAACCTTAAACTCCATCAGCAAATCTTATGGAAGAATAAAGGCACTAAATGAGGTATCGTTTCAAGTACCCAAAGGCAGCGTATTTGGCTTACTAGGTCCTAATGGTAGCGGCAAAACAACCATGTTGGGGATAGTGCTGGATGCTTTGAAACCAGACGATGGCAATTTCTCTTGGTTTAATGGGCTGAGTTCGCCAAGTAGTCGAAAAAAAATAGGCTCTTTGTTAGAAACTCCCAACTTCTACCATTATTTATCGGCAGTAGATAATTTAAAAATAACACAAGCCATTAATCAGAGGGGAAATATTGATGACATTCATCAGGCATTGGAAACAGTAAAATTAACCGAGAGAAAACATTCTAAATTCAGCACCTATAGTTTAGGAATGAAGCAAAGGCTTGCCATAGCGGCTGCCTTATTGGCAAAGCCAGAAGCAATTATTTTTGATGAACCAACCAATGGGCTGGATCCTGTTGGCATTTTGGAGATAAGGGAACTAATACAAAAATTGGCAAATCAAGGCACTACCATCATTATGGCAAGTCATTTACTAGATGAAGTAGAAAAGGTTTGCACCCATGTAGCTATCATGAAAAAAGGGGTATTGGTAGCTTCTGGTGCAGTGGATGAAGTGTTGCGTAATGAGGATATAGTGGAAATTAGTGCTGCCAACCCAAGTAAACTTGCGGAAGTGTTAAACAACTATCCACACATAACCGGCAAAAAGCAAAATGGCGATTACCTGCAATTATTTCTTCCATTAGGCACTGCCAATTTGGAAACAATTAATAAACATTGTTTTGATAATGGGGTAACACTTAATCATCTACTACTAAAAAAGAAAAGTTTGGAAACCAAGTTTTTTGAACTAACCAATTAATCAATTATCTGTCAATTATCAATTAATAAGTAATGCTTTCAATATTAAGAATAGAGTGGTTAAAGATTAAAAAATATCCCGCCTTTTGGTGGATGCTAGGCATTGTTGCCCTCACTTACCCTGGAATAAATTTCATTTGTTATAAAATTTTCTTAGGGTTTACCGTTAAAAAAGATATGACAGCGGCAATTGTGAATTCCATTATGGGTAATCCATTTGCTTTTCCCGAAACATGGCATTCAGTAGCATACTTCTCATCGTTTTTTGTGGTTGTGCCCTCCATTTTGGTGATCATGATTATTACAAATGAATATACATTTAAAACAAACAGGCAGAATGTTATTGATGGGTGGAGTAGGAATCAGTTTGTTACCAGTAAACTATTGGGGGTTGCCATTATTTCGTTGGTAGTAACATTGATGTATATTATTACCGCCATATACTTTGGAATAACAACAAATAATGCGAACGTAACAAGTTGGGCAGAAGGACTGCAGTATGTTCCACTTTTTTTCTTGCAAACATTTGCACAATTGAGTATCGCTTTTTTACTTGGTTTTCTAATGAAGAAATCATTTATTGCCTTAGGGATTTTTATATTTTATTACCTCATTTTGGAAAATATTTTAGTTGGCATCTTGAAAATAATGAATTTGTCAGGAGGTAGGTTTTTACCGTTGGCACTTTCACACAAGCTAATTCCGGGGCCAAAGTTTTTTAGTCATTTCCCCGATTCAGCTTATGAACAAAGTCTTCTTCAAATAAATGAACATATTATATATACGCTCACTCTCACCGTTAGTATTTGGTTGCTTTGTTATACGGTGTACAATAAAAGGGATATATAATATACGTTAAAATCAAATTCGGCTAACATATAAACACACACTCGCATCTAAAATGGTTCTTTTTAGTTTCACTAAGACTTTATTATCTCATACCATTCATAACTTTATTCAAGTGCATCACTTCAGCCAAGAATTTCTCTGTTTCTCTTATTGCGCCAGCCACATCATTAGAGCGTACAGACGAACACAATACGTGGTTGCCTGCATTGGGCATGGCTACTCCCCTCTTTAGGCTATCGGGAGTGGCAAGGCTGGTAAGCATAGATTTTATGGCTGAAACCTTTACCACTGTATCCTGATGCTGCTCGTCCTTATAATAATACAATGCAAGCGCAGGCTGGTGAACGGCTGTAAACGTTTTCTCATTCATAGAAGTAGCCACAATTTCTTGCAATGCCACAGCCCCTTCTATCCTATAAAGATGGTTCCAATATTGGTTATTGATAGAATCATTTAGAGAGCCTTTCAGGTACTTCCCTCCTACTACCAATCGTGCAATCTGCAAACCCCAAGGTTGGTTTAATAACCAAGCATTCTTATCGTGAATGGCAATGTTTGGGGAGTATAATATAATGCCCGCCACATCAACAGGAAAGGCAGCCGCCAACTGAATGGCCAACGCACCGCCAGAAGATGTACCCATCAATATTACCTTTTTGCCCAACTGTTTGCCAATTACCAACGCCTCTTTTGCACTCTCCCAATAATTATCGGCAGTAAGGTTCAGTAACTGCTCGGAAGTATCAATGCCATGTTCTGCCAAACGGGATAGATATAGGTTGCAGCCGAACTCCTTGGCAATGGTGCGGTGTGTGGGTGCGCCTTCGCCCTGACTGGAGCTAAAGCCATGCAGGTAAACAATGGCATAATCAGTTTTTTGTTTGGTACTGTCATTGTACCATACCACCCTTGCCTGATTGTCTAGCTTTAGTTTGTGCTGACACTCACTACTGTCTATATATTTCTCCAACCCATCTGCATCGGTAGGAATAGTAGGTAATAATTTACTATAAACAGGCGTGGAAGGATGTGGGCCAATAAAGAATAGGAACGCCAGCAAGAAGGCTATACCAATGATAATTTTCAAGAATCGTTTCATGTAAAAATTTTCGTAAAGCTAAAAAGAATAACCGAGGTTACCCACACTTTTATCCATAGAGTTAGAAATCTCTGTGTTAATAACTCGGTGAGCCTCTGTGTTAGAGCAATATATTTTAAAATCTAACACAGAGGTTAATGGAGCTATTTACACAGAGGAAAGTAGAGATATACCCTCCCCATAAGTTATTATAACTTGGAAACATTAACCTCCTAATCTAATACTTTATGGCAAATAAGTATGGTGGTAAGGGCAAAAAACAAGTCATTTACCCGTTATCTAATTGTAAACCTTCGCTTTTCTTTTGTTCCCTCGGCGTCAATGCCTTACATTTGCCGCTCAAAAAACAGCTAAAAGTAGTCACACAACTTCCGTAATCCTTTGCTGGATTGTATTACACGGTTTTACTTTTAGCTAAAAAATTAATAATGGACATTAGAAACATCGCAATTATTGCACACGTTGACCATGGTAAAACAACTTTGGTAGACAAAATTTTACACCAAACAAATGTTTTCCGCGCTAATCAGGAAACAGGTGAATTGATAATGGATAGTAACGATCTTGAAAGAGAACGTGGTATAACCATTTTTTCCAAGAACGCTTCTGTAATGTACAAAGGCGTTAAGATTAATGTTATTGATACCCCGGGTCACAGTGACTTTGGTGGTGAAGTGGAACGTGTATTGAAGATGGCCGATAGCGTTATCCTATTGGTAGATGCGTTTGAAGGACCAATGCCCCAGACACGTTTTGTATTGCAAAAAGCATTACAGCTTAATTTGAAACCAATTGTTGTTATCAATAAGGTAGATAAGCCAAACTGTCGTCCTGATGAAGTTCATGATGCAGTATTTGAATTATTCTTTACCCTAGATGCAACAAACGAACAACTTGATTTCCCTACTTTTTATGGTAGTGGTAAGAATGGTTGGTTCAATAGCAAAAACGAACAGTGCGATGATATCACTCCTTTGTTGGATGGTATCCTGCAATATGTCCCTGCTCCTAAGATAGAAGATGGTCCATTGCAAATGCAAATCACTTCATTGGATTATTCGGCTTTCTTGGGTCGTATAGCTGTAGGTCGTGTTGCCCGTGGCGGTATCAGCGAAAACCAACCTTTTGCCTTGATGCGTACTGATGGTCGCTTACAAAAATCCCGTGTTAAGGAATTATATGTATTCGAATCTTTGGGTAAACGTAAGGTAACTGAAGTTTTGGCTGGTGATATTTGTGCAGTGGTTGGTATTGAAGATTTCACTATCGGTGATACCATCGCTGATATGGATAATCCAGAGGCGTTGCCTATCATCAGTGTGGATGAACCTACCATGAGTATGATGTTCAGCATCAATAACTCTCCTTTCTTCGGTAAGGATGGTAAGTTTGTTACATCACGTCACTTGCGTGACCGTTTGATGAAAGAAACTGAAAAGAATCTTGCCCTTAAAGTAGAAGATACAGATAGTGCAGATTGTTTCTTGGTGTATGGTCGTGGTATCTTGCATCTTGGCATCTTGGTTGAAACAATGCGCAGGGAAGGTTACGAGCTTACCGTTGGTAACCCTCAAGTATTGGTAAAACAAATAGATGGGAAGAAACATGAGCCGTATGAAAACTTGGTTGTAGATGTACCAAGCGAATACAGTGGTAAGGTCATTGACCTTGTTACACAACGTAAAGGCGAAATGCTTATCATGGAAAGCAAGGGCGAAATGCAACACCTTGAATTTGAAATCCCTTCACGTGGATTGATAGGCTTGCGTTCCCAGATGCTTACCGGTACTGCTGGTGAGGCTGTAATGGCGCACCGTTTCTTGGAATACAAACCTTGGAAAGGACCAATACCTGGACGTAGCAATGGTGTATTGATTGCTAAGAGTACTGAAAGAACAACAGGGTATTCAATTGATAAATTACAAGATAGAGGTCGTTTCTTTGTTGATCCTAATGAAGAAGTATATGTTGGTCAGGTGATCGCAGAACACATTAAGCCAGGCGATTTAGTGGTAAACGCTACTGAAGCCAAGAAGTTGACCAATCACCGTGCAAGCGGTAGTGATGATGCTACCCGTATCACTCCAAAGATATTGATGACACTGGAAGAATGTATGGAGTACATACAATTTGATGAGTGTATAGAGGTAACTCCGAAAAACATCCGTATGCGTAAGGTGGTATTGAACGAGGACGAACGTAAGAAAACGTCTAAGAGCATGGCTAGCGAAGCGGTAGGATAGATTTATAACCCTGTTAATAATAAAACGCCTGATTCAATTTATTGAGTCAGGCGTTTTTGTTTATGTCTATATCCAATAACTATAAAACCAAAGAGATTCTGTTTTACCCTTGCAAGTACCCTAGTGACATAGAAAGAAAGTGATTGAATGTGTTGTTTAGTCTTGGAGCAACTTAACTATGTATTATTTCCACCGAGAGTGAGGAAATATGAAATAGGCATAATAAGGCTATTGGGGCAAGAGGTAAGTGTTTAAATTAGGTAGTTATCTTTTTTGTGTGACTACAATATAATTTCTTTTTCAACAATCATTCTACGCAAGTTCAGTAACGCATAGCGCATACGACCTAGGGCTGTATTGATGCTTGTATCGGTTATGTATGCTATTTCTTTAAAACTCATATCTGCAAAATGACGCAGCACTATCACTTCCCTTTGCTCTTCTGGCAAATAATCTAGCATCTTCCTTACCTTATCATGGGTTTGATTCTGCATTAATTTAGCATCTGCAAAATTTCC
>JANYEU010000232.1 GCA_025362915.1 Chitinophagaceae bacterium
TCCCTGTAAAAGTGATGGGAAAAGACAAGGCTTTATTTATATATTCAACTGCGATGTTCCGCTTGATCCCATTTACCAACACCGTTTTTAATGGCTTTGTTTGTTGTATGGAAAAGGTGAAATCCGTATTAGCAGGTTTGCCCTTATAGTTTCCTTTATCAGACTGGATGGTAAAGCCATATCCCTTATCCATTCTTGTTTGCGCTGTAAAATGTATTAACTCATACTTGTGCGTGGCTATTGCATTCTTACTCGCCCCATCATCCAAATATAAGGAATAAGAAGACTTTTGGGTGGATGGATAATAAGCAATGGTCAATCTATCATTCTTCAAGGCAACCGTATTGCTATAGGTTTTCTCATTATACAAAGGCAAGATAGTTCCTTCTTTTACATAAACAGGAATTGCATTCAGCGAAACAGACTCCTTAAACCGAGTGCCTCCCATATCTTTTTCATTTGTATTATAGTTATACCAAGTGCCTTCTGGCAGATAAACATCCCTGAAGTTTGCATTCTTTTCTAGCACAGGTGCCACAATAATGTTCTCCCCCCAATAGTATTCGTCGCCAGTAGCAAGGGCTATTGTGTCTGTTGGATTCTCATAATACAATGGGCGCATCAACGGCTGTTTATTTTTGCTTTGCTGATAGGCAAGGGTATAGTTGTATGCCAAAAACTGATAACGTTGGTTTACTATCTTCTTGGCAATTGTTCTATACGGCTCATCTATCAATGCTGGCTCCGAAGGAAAACTGAATGCCGCTTTTTCTATCTCATACAAAGCAGTGCCGTGTGGGCGGAAGATGGGCGTAAAAGCTGCCATCTGCAACCAACGAACATACAATTCATTGTCTCCTTCGCCACCGGCAAAACCGCCTGCATCGCTGTGCACATACGGAACGCCACTCATACTCATGCCCAACAAAACGGGTAATTGTGCTTTTAAACCGCCCCAACTTCTGCTAACATCCCCAGTCCAAGGGAAGATGCTGAACCGTTGCGTACCAGCAAACCCGCTTCTATTTAAGCTGAATAATCTTTTGTTGGGATAATCCGTTGCGTACTTATCAAACAACATCTTTGTCCAGTTATGCCCATACACATTATGCACTTCATCGGCACCAAATGGTCTGTTATACCCAAAGTCTTTCAGGTTGTGGAACATAGAGGATGGGTGCATTTCGGGTTCGCCCAAATCGCCCCACCAACCCTCTACGCCAAGCTCCATTTGCTTTTTATAATACTGCCAAAACCAATCCTTCGCATCCTTCCTGAATATATCAACCAGTCCGGCATTGCCAAAATAGAACTCGGAAATCTGATAAGGATTACCCACGCTATCCGTTGCCAGATAAGGCTTTGAACTATTGTATGTGAGTGTATTTTTCACGATAAAAGGCTCAGTTACTAGAATGGTATTCACGTGGTCTTTCCTAAAACCGTCAAGCATACCCTTAGGATTAGGCCACTTTGTTTTGTTCACCCAATCTAGATTTCCCAGACCATTCTTGATACTGTCGCCGAACCAAAACAAATCGAATATCACACCATCAACGGGGATGTTCTGCGCTTTCATCTGTCCATAAATATCCTTCACCTGTGCCTCGCTGGTGTAACCAAACCTACTCATCAGGTTGCCTAATGCCCATCGTGGAGGAAGGGGTTGTGTGCCTGTAAGACTATAATAGTTCTGTAAGATTGTCTTATAATTCGTACCAAATATTATATAAAAAGTAAGCTCACCACTAGCCGCACCATATTCAAGAACAGTAGAATCCTTCTTGCCAATATCCACATAACTGCGGGATGGGTTATCGAAAAAAAGCGCATATCCCTTGGAGGAAGTGAAAAATGGTACGCTATAATTCAGCCTATCCGCCCATTCGCCATAGCCATACCAAGGCGCATTGTACAACTCCAACTTATACCCCCTTCTGTTTAGCGGCAATGCTCTTTCGCCACCACCAAATATCTTTTCATCTGTAGATAAATCAAAATAAAAGCCCCTAAACCCTGCCGTTTTGTGTGTGCCGGAGATGGTAACCTTATTTGCCACCACAATAGATTTGCCCTTTTGTTGCACATCACATTTATAAACATAAGAAGTATGCAACGGAATAACCGCATCGCTAATATTTTCATTCTTGGTATAACCATTGGGACTGTAAGTAACCTTGACCATACCGAACTCCAAAGGCAAGAAACTAAAGATGCCATCATCGGTTTTGATATGGGTAGGCTCTTGCGAAAAAG
>JANYEU010000239.1 GCA_025362915.1 Chitinophagaceae bacterium
GTAACACGGACATAAACCAACCTGTGCGCTGATGACTCCTAAGAACTGCTTTTTCCAATTCGGTAAGTTTTTGAAATCTCACATACACATAACGGAAAAACAATCTCTTTATTTTGAAAATCATCAACTTTTTCAAAATAGCGTTCGCTAACTATTTTACTTTGAGTATAATCCCAGTTGTCCTTCCGCCCTCTTTCGATGTCAGCAAGTAAATATTTGCTTTAACAATAATTAAGTCACTTGTCATGATAGATTACTTGACTAATATTAATTCGCATTCAGAATATTCAATTTTCGCCATTGTTGGTGTTCCCCACGAAATTGTTGGCGTTTCTTGTGACATGCAACTAAATCCATTTTCGTTTTCGCCAAAAAATGTTCGTTGCTATTGCAAAAACCCACATTTTACTGTAATACCCAACTTCTACAAGTTACTAATAGCCCTGTCCATTATTCAGAAATCAGCCATTGCCAATCACCATTATTCCTCTTTTTTTTCAAAAGTGTATTTTCCCTTTCAATTACCCGCTTATTTTCCCAATTCTAAAAAATAGGTATTACTTTTTTTTCGGGCAATGCAAACAGTAATGAGTGATGCCAATAACTTTACCTTCTCTAATGTGTAAACAGTGAACAGTTAACAAGAAATGACTACAAGCAGGTTGGTTAGAACCTATTTGTAGTCATTTTTTTATTAGGAAATTCGTGGTTCTATTGTTTACGGCTCACTTTTTCCTGGCTCAATATGTATTAATACCTGCCCCAATTGAGGCATATCCTTTTTCAAGGTATCAATAAGGCTGTGGGCTATCTCATGTCCCTGTCTAACAGTAAAGACTCCATCAACAATTACATGCAAATCAACATGGTATTTCATTCCGGCCTTACGTATAAAACATTTTTCAGTATCAATAACCCCATCCACTTTTAATGATGTTTTTCTAATAATTTCCACCAAATCATCATAGAGATGTTCATCCATAATTTCTCCAAGTGCAGGCCTGAAAATTAGATAGCTATTATAAAATATAAATGCTGAGGCAAACAAGGCAGCCCAATCATCAGCTGTTTCATATCCCTTTCCAAAATATAAGGCAATAGAAATTCCAATAAATGCCGCAATAGAGGTGATGGCATCGCTTCTGTGGTGCCACGCATCGGCTTTTAATGAAGAACTGTTTGTTTCCTTTGCTTTCTTCATTACTATTCTAAAGGATATTTCTTTCCATACAATCAACGGAGCAAGCACAAACAGCGTCCAAAGTTTAGGCAATGCATGGGGCGTTTTGATATTCATTATGCTTTCATAGGCAATAACCGTAGCCGAAGTAATTAAAAAACCCACTACCAAAAAGGTTATTAACGGCTCTGCCCTACCATGACCATAAGGATGATTTCTGTCGGCGGGTTTGCTTGCATATTTCAATCCAAATAAAACCAGAAAAGAAGAGAATATATCTGTGGTAGATTCTATTGCATCCGCGATTAATGCGTACGAATTACCAAATACGCCGGCAAGTCCCTTAATCAATGCCAAAATTGTGTTGCCCACTATGCTAAAATAAGTTGCTTTTATGGCTGTTTTCTCGTGAGCAGTTATCATTCTATCTTTTTATAGTTGTTGTAGTGTTGAAGTTTGCAAATTAAGATGCACTTGTATCAACAACTTATCTATTCGTAATCATTTTTTACATCTAATTTTAAAACTAAGTAAAACGAAGATATAGGAGTAGGTGCTGTAAAAGATAATCCTTTTAGAATAAGCATGGGTTTATTGGTAATTGTTTATAAAAAGAAAGGCCATCCTGTTAAGAATGACCTTTCCTTTCTGGATGATAACCCTTTAAAAGGCTTACTTTTTTACAGAATCGATAACTACTTTACCAGTGTCTTTCATGGTAGAATCAATAAGGATTCTTGGTGAATCTACAATTGGTTTAGGTGCTGGAGTAGGTGCAAATAAGTTGCAAGACACTACTGTAAAAGTCATTGCAATAACGCTTGCAATAGCGACAATTCCCTTTCTCATTTTTGCTGATTTTAAATGTGATTAATTTATTATTGATACAGGGATACCGAATAAAGTAACCGTATGAAATGAGGGATTACCTGCTGAAAGCCTGTATTTACCAAACCCTTCACAGTTAAGGGTTTTAACGAAATATTCGCCTGGATGAAGGGTTACTTATTACGCTTTTTTAAAAAGTATTCTGCACAATTATTATGTACAATAAATTGAAGTTTACAAATTGTAGTCACTTACTTAATTTACTATATCCTTCGACTCTATAATTTGGTAAACAGGCTTTTTCCCATCCAGGCATTGTACATTCTTGAAAGTTAATGCCGCACAATTTTTAATCCGAACTGTTGATTGTTCCGGAAGGGTTAGGTTATTAAAAGTGATGTTCTTGGTGTAATATGCCTCATCAGAAAACCCATTTATATCCATAACTGTTTGCCCAGCCTTTGCTGCGGATAGGTTTAGGTTTGAAAATTCCATGTCACTAAATAGTGGGAGTACGGGTGCGGCTTCCCCGTCGTTATTATAATTCAATATGGTGTATAAGGTGATTTTCAACAACTCACAATCCCTCACAATTATATTTTTCACGTAACCTCCACGCTCTTTAGTTGCTTTTATCTGTAGCCCGTATAACAGGTTTCCTATTTTACAATCCTGAATAAATACATCACTTACACCTCCAGACATTTCACTGCCTACAGCCAAAGAATGTCCCTTTACAAAATCGCAATCTGTAATGCGTAGTTTACGGGTAGGCTTGCCAACAGTAAATCCCTCTGGGTTTTTGCCCGATTTAATGGCAATACAATCATCTCCTGTAGAAAAAGTACAATTAAAAATATAAGAATCGGTAGAAGAATCCGGGTCTATTCCATCGCCATTACGTGCCGTGCTTACAATATTAAGGTCGTGCAATGTAACGGCATCACAATAAATATAATGAATTGTCCAGCAAGGAGAGTTTTCAATATTCAGTCCCTGTATATTAATGTTTTGCCCGTTCATTATGCAAATCAACCTGCCACGGCTTCTTATACCTAGCTCTTTTATCATTGCATTGCCCAGTTTACTTCCTCCTCCATAAATGGTTCCCTTACCTTCTATGCTTAGATTAACCACATTGTACGTTCCGTTTCTATTAAGCGTACCGGCATTCAATAGGCTAGCCAATGTTTTCATCTCCCAGCCTTCAAATCTGTTTAATATTAACGGATAATAGTCTTGCACATCTGTACTGCCCTTTAACGTTCCGCCTTCAGCAATATATAACGTCATATCGCTCTTTAGATACAGCGCCCCACTTACAAACACACCGGCAGGAATATAGACAGTACCCCCTTTTGTGCAGGCATCAATTGCTTTTTGGATGGCGACGGTATTCTTTGTTTCCCCATCGGCTTTTGCACCATAATCTAAAATATTAAAAACCTTACCGGCTAGCTTGGTTTTGCATTTTACCACATTACTTGCATCGGATAGTTTACCATCCTTGTTTTGCGCCTTAATAGAAAACGAATAACTCGTACTGGCAGTCAAATTCTGTACAGTAAAGTTTGTTTTTGAAGAAGTGCCTACAATTTTGCCATCCTTAAATATTTGGTAAGCAGTTATGTCCTTATAATCAAGAGGTTTATCCCATAATAAGGTAGCTGTTTTAGCCGTTACACACGCATTGGGGATGATAAGATTTCTAGACGAAGAAACTACTTGAGCCATAACAGTTGCCAATTGACAAAACAACAAGATACTTAAACTGCTTTTTAATAGATTGTACATACCATTTATTATTATTTTCTTAAACATGCCTTAGATTCTTCATTTACTTATTTCTTAGGCTTAATTCTAATAACAGTTAATGAATAGGCAGGGGTTTCATACATAAAATCACTGCTAATTGACATTTCTGAATAAGTAGGAATTAACCTTTGCGCATCCGTTAATGTATTTTGTTCCTTTGGTTGCCCCACCAGCAGTTGTTTTTGAGCAATGGTAGATTTACTTATGCCTAACTTCTTTAAATCAGCTTTTACCATTTTACTTGTTGCACCCACATTTGCAATCTTCAATATCAGGTCTCCCGTCTTACTATCTTTCACACATGATAAACCCACGGTAGAATCCTGTCTATCGCTTATTGACAATACGTTGGGATAATATACATCTCCCTGATTGCTGGAGAATAGCTGTTGTACATAATAGTTTGCACTAGGAACAACCTTAGAATTAGTGAAAAATATTAAATCAGGTGTCCACGATGTATTCCCTACTCTTGCAAGCAATGGTGCATAAGATGCCATTTGCACCACATCGCCATTCCGTTCAATGGAAGTCATATAAACCGCCTCACACAAGGCATTGAACAATGTATTCCCCTGGGAGGCATACTCACCAATATATACTTTTGAGCGGCTACGGTCGTAGTTATCGTAACGATGTGTATTGGTTAAAAACCAATTTGGTTTTTCATAGTAATGTTCATCAACAATTGGTACAGACAACTGATTTGCCAACTCCCACCCCTTATCATAATCCTCTCCAGAAGGGGCAGGCCCTACTGTTCCTACAACAGTAACTTCCGGGTGCGTTTTCTTCACTGCCTCATAAATCATCTTAAAGCGTTCCTTAAACTCAGGCGTCATCTTATCTTCATTTCCTACGCCTATATATTTAAGATTAAATGTTTCTGGATGTCCGGCAGCAGCCCTTTTAGCACCCCACACAGTTGAAGGAGAACCATTTGCATACTCTATCAAATCAAATACATCTTGTATGTAAGCCGGCATTTCATCCATAGGCAATGCCCTTTGTCCTGTTCCACCAATCCGCCAGGTGCCTCCAGAGTTTTGGCAGCTAACTGCCGCAGGAAGGATGGGCAGTGGTTGTGCACCCATGTCCTCGCAAAACTGAAAGTATTCAAAATATCCAAGTCCTGCTGTTTGGTGATAGTTCCAGATGTTCCTTTGTTCCACACGATCTTCTATTGGTCCAATCGTATTTTTCCAGCGATACATATTTCCCAAACCATCACCATGCACCAAGCATCCACCAGGAAAACGCATGAACTTAGGATGAAGATTGGCAATGGATGTAGCCAAATCAGCCCTCAAACCATTTACCCTGTTCTTGAATGTATTTTGAGGGAAAAGCGAAATCACATCCAATGCCAGCCTACCCTTTTCCTTTGCAAGGATAACAAATTGTGCACTATCGCTACCTTGTGTGGCGGTTATTACAGCCGTATATTTCTCCCACTTATCAGAGCGGGTATTAAAGGTTGATTCACCCAATATCTCCCCTTTCTTACTTTGAAGAAACACTTTAATAGGAATGGACTTATTGGAAATCTGACGGATAAAACAAGAGAAATCATATTTATCACCCGCCTTTACTGCAATGCCATCATACCCAATATTCATCAATCCTACTCCTTCCCTACCCTCTTCCTCCACATTCAGCTCTATATAATGTCTGTTATTAATGGATACAGGCAACGCTGTCTCCACAGATACGGTACCATAGCCAAAGCCATTGTTTGTATATTCCCAAGCAGTAAGTGGATTCCAACCTCTTTTATCATTAGCCGTGTATTCAAACGAGCGGTTCTGTAATAATTCTGCATACAACCCACCATCAGCAGAATAACTGATGTCTTCAAAGAATACCCCGAAGAGGTTATCGCTTATTTTTTTGGCTTGCTGGGCATTTACATTAATACAACCAATTAAAAGGGAAATGATTACACTAATCCTGATTACTTTTTTCATACTTTAATTTAAAATCAACAAGCGTTCTAAATTTTGTTTAAAAATGACATTTATTTCTTTACGAAACAACTTTTATCCGGGATGCCGTAAATGGTTATTGCAAAATATTGGCAAAATATCTAAGTGAATCCATAAGGGACACACTTGCCTTTAGTTTGCAAATCTGTACAAAAGGTTGATTTGACGTTCCGCAGTTAGGTATCTAAATTCAATCATTGATAATTGAATTTTAATCGGTTGATGTCTGAGCACACATCGATTGATATCTAATTTTAATCATCTGATGCCTGAGCATACATCGATTTATATCTAATTCTAATCATCAATGATTGAAATTACATTGGCTTGGTATCTAAAACAAAAGATTAATCTTCAAATTTACATACACTAACCTCTATTCGGTAACAACTATAGCTTAATCACCTTCTGCACTGCACTTGCATCAGCTCCAATTAATTTTAAAAAATACACCCCTGATGATAAAGCATCCAATCCGTTTACGTGTAAGGTATTTTGCCCTTTCACTACATTAACCTTGGTTGACTTCAATACCACACCCGATAGGGAACTGATTTGCATACTGATGGTTTCGTTGTGGATGGCATTACAATCAATCGTTAATTGATTGCTGAACGCA
This sequence comes from Chitinophagaceae bacterium, assembly GCA_025362915.1. Classification (GTDB taxonomy): domain Bacteria; phylum Bacteroidota; class Bacteroidia; order Chitinophagales; family Chitinophagaceae; genus Parasediminibacterium. Next base: position 6,428 of record JANYEU010000239.1, read on the forward strand.
TTGGGATAAACCGCTATTAGCTCTAACGCTTTACCTGTAACCACGGTATTGTTCAATACAATCGTTTTGCTACAGGTAAAGCTTCCGTTATTGTCTAACATCTTCAATCGATAATAATTGACGCCAGCATGAGGAGTTTCATCAATATATAAGTATCGGGCAAAGCTGTTGGCACCTCCTTTGGCCATTACGGTATTTTGTTTGCTGAATAAAACGCCATCAGTACTTGTTTCCACTTCAAAAACCTTTGAGTTCAGTTCGTTGGCTGTTGTCCAAACAAGATTTGTTTTATCATCTACTAGCGTGCCTACAAACTGCGTCAACGTAAGCGGCAACAAGGTGGAAGAAGGCACTATCTTTCCGGCAGCAAGTTCCACACAATCGTATTGAATTCCTCCTGCCGGCAAAACGGGTTTCGCCTTGGTAGTATCCCACACATTAGAGGCACCCTTGCGCAGATGTATGCTAATTGTATTATCACCTATTTTAAGTAAGTTGGGATTGAAAGAATATTCGGCGTAAGTATATTGCCCAACTTTAATATTATCTCTATAATATGCTGCATCATCAACAGTGTAAACACCTTTTGTACCGCTGGGGGTAATAATGGTTCCATTTACATCGATATAATAAGAAGTTCCCATACTGCCAGCTAAGGCGAAGCGCACAACAGCAGGAGAAGGAGGTATAGTTGTTAAACTGAACTTTACGTTCCATTTGGGTGAAAAATATTTGCCTCCAGCTATTGCTACTATGGGTTGGGCATAGTACCAATCTGTAGCTGGATTGCTTTGACCAATAGTATAGTTCAAATCGTTCTGACCTCTTTCTTCATAATAACGCCACCACAAACCAAATTGTCGCATCCGTTGTCCCCATTTGAATTCGCCTGCACTGTGGTCGGGTGTTCCTATACGCCAAATAGATTGCTGACGCATGGGCGCATCCCAGTTAATGTTACCCAAATCGGTTATAGAATCTGCACCCACTACAATATTCTTGATTTGTAGTTCGTCGAATATGCCTGGGATATAGGAAAATAGTTTATAAGTTCCTGGACGAACCTTAGAGATGGAGAAACGCCCCATTGAATCTGCCTTGTTCCAAAACAAATAGTTGGTTCCCCCCTGAAACATCCAGTTAATACCTGTATCTCCGCCAAAGCTGGTATCCCTTCCTAATATCACCATCGCATTGGCAGTTGATTGACCAGGTACGGTTATTTGCCCCACCACATTGCTGCGGATTTTGGCATAAACCGAATCGGGTTCGTTTACCCAGCTATAAGGCCATTGAGCCACTTCTTGCCTACCCTTTTGCTGCGCATCTGCCCACAGTTGGTTATGGTCTGGGCCAGCATTGAAGTACATTTTAAATGGTCCATAAGTTTTTTGCCATTCTAAACCTTTGGGTATTGAATTATCAACCTGTCCAAGTCCATGTCCTTCATTCGTATTTAAATCTACGCCACCTGCTTCAACACCGCCACGAAGTTTTGTTGGACCACCGTTCAAAAACTCTTCGCTAGGGCAAAGCCGCCAAATGCCATATTGGTCGCATGCAGAACCCCATGTATTATGATTGGAGGTGGAGTCGCCAGAATAGACTGACCAATCATACTTTGTCCAAACGGGAAAATGGTCTTCTGTGTATCCAACTGAATCAGTGTAATAACTTGTTAAAGGAAGTTGAAATACTGCATTGGTTATAGAATGGGTTAATAAATCTCCGCCTACAGATACACCATTTTTTTCAGTGCCAGAATAGTCATAACTGGTGTGTGTTGCCGTTGAAGTAAAAGGAGAACCTCCAGTAAATGTTGTACGTTGCTGGTAAAATCCTGCAGCAGGTTGGTTGGTATGATGCTTCCAGACAACATAAGTGTAATACCCGGCATCGCCTCTGCGCACTACATAGTGCTTGGTAACATCGAAAAAGCCATTGACATTGATAGAGTCAGCCGCCATTTTTGGGTTTTGCAAGGCAATATCAACCATGTCTGCCGTATTGGTAACAACGGTATAATTAATAGCCCCCAAGCCAACCCAAGCATCAATTGTATCGTGCGTTACGTGTACAGTGTAGTAGTCTCCCTTGCCATTCAATAAATTGGTACTGCCCTTATAGGTTACTGAGATTACTTTAGCACCCACCTTTTCAACAATCATGGTAATAATCCCATTGGCAATGGTAACATTGGTGCCATTATCTTTTAATGTTACCTGTGCATGAACTGTAGCAACTATAAGAAAGATACTGATGGTAAATAAGTACCACTGTTTGAAAGATTTGTAATACATATTGTAAATAATTAACTTAAGAATTGAAATGGCACTGCAATTTAGGAGGCGAAGTTGACCATGTTTCTAACCCAACTGTCATAGCCTGTCTTATTTTATATTATGGTGTAACTTTTTAGAATATTTGCCAACAAAATTACCTGTTTAGAACCCAGTGAACGTCTTTGCGAGATGATGGAGAATGTTGAAGCGATTCCAAATAGCGGATAGTCGTTAAAACTTTTATTCAATGGAACATACTATCAATATCACAGGTGTCTTATCATGCGAAGAAACTCGCATCCATTTAGCGATTAGTAAAAAATAATTTCAAATCCCCTCAAATAATTACCCAGAAATACAATAAATTTGTTATTAAATAAAACAAATTAAAATGGCACAGGTTAATCCCTATTTAATGTTTGATGGTAAGTGCGAAGAAGCGTTTACATTTTACCAATCAGTGTTTGGTGGCGAAATCCCTTTTATGGGGCGATACAAAGATGCACCGCCCATGGAAGGCCATGCACCAATATCAGAAGAAGAAGGTCAGAAAATAATGCACGTTTCATTGCCCATAAGCAAAGAAACCATATTGATGGGTAGCGATACTTTAGCAGCTTATGGACATTCCACTGTGGTTGGCAATAACTTTTCTATCTCTATCAATGGAGATAGCAAGGAAGAAGCCGATAAACTTTTCAACGGTCTTTCAGCAGGTGGTCAGGTAAAAATGCTCATGACCCAAACCTTTTGGGGTGCTTACTTTGGTATGTTTACAGATAAGTTTGGCATAGAGTGGATGGTAAACTTTGATGTGAAATAACTATTAACAATATGGCAATTTTAATTATTATCACTACATTTGTTTATTAAATATAAAACTATGAGTAAGGTTTGGTTTATAACAGGTTGTTCCACAGGTTTTGGTAGAAACTTGGCAAAAGAAGTATTATTAAAAGGATATAAAGCAGTAGTAACATCGAGAAAGAAGGAAGATGTGGAAGACATCACTGCAAAATATCCCGAAACAGCATTGGCCCTAAAACTTGATGTAACCAAGCCCGAGGAAATAACGGCAGCAGTTGCTGCGGCGGTTGCCCATTTTGGCAGTATCGATGTATTAGTAAATAATGCAGGCATTGGTTATTTTGGTGCAATAGAAGAAAGTGAAGAAGCTGAAGTGAGGAAGATGTTTGAAATAAATGTCTATGGTTTGGCAAATGTAACAAATACTGTATTGCCCATCATGCGCAAACAACGCAGTGGTCATATTTTGAATGTGGCTTCCATTGGTGGGCTGATGTCTTTCCCCGGGGTAGGTTTTTACAATGCAACCAAGTATGCCGTTGATGGTTTGTCGGAAGCATTATCCAAGGAAGTGGCTCATTTGGGCATAAAGGTTACCATCATTTGCCCAAGTGGTTTCCGTACAGACTGGGCTGGTCGTTCAGCCAAGAATGCTTCAATAGAAATAGAAGATTATGCACCTTCTGCACATCAGAATAAACAAACAATTAGGGGATATAGCGGCAATCAGCCTGGCGATCCAGAACGTGCTGCCAAAGCAATTATAAAGGCTGTAGAAAGTGAAAACCCTCCATTGCGGTTGCTACTTGGTGCTGCTGCATTAAAGAATGCACGTCTAAAACTAGAGCAATTGAAAACTGACTTTGATGCGTGGGCAGAAACAAGCGTAGGCGCCGACTTCCCTCCTATCAAGCGGGAATGGTAAAACATATTTTTAGCCACAAAGACAGGAAGGCAGAAAGTAACACAAGGATAAAGCAATCATTCTTTTTGTTTTCTTAGAGTACCTTTCTGCCTTCGTGTCTTTGTGGTGATACTTTTTTTTTCTTACCTTGCGGCCATGCACGATTCCCATCTTCACCACCACGAAAAGCACTTAAAGAGTTCCGATTTATTGACTGATATAGTCATCGGCATGAGCGATGGCCTCACGGTTCCGTTTGCCTTGGCTGCCGGATTGAGTGGTGCAGTGAGCAATACAGCATTGATTACTATTGCGGGTATTGCAGAAATTGCTGCCGGCTCTATTGCCATGGGATTGGGTGGGTATTTGGCTGGCAAAACAGAACAAGACCATTATAGCAGTGAACTGGCCAAGGAGTATGATGAGATAGAAACCAAAACAGAGGTAGAAAAGCAAGAGATAAGGGATATATTCAGGAAATGGGGCTTTAGTAAGCAACTGCAAGACCAAGCCGTAGAAGAAATATCAAAAGATAAAGATAAGTGGGCAGACTTTATGATGAAGCACGAACTTGGCCTTGACCAGCCCGACCCTAAACGTGCCGGAAAGAGTGCATTCAATATTGGCGTATCATATATTGTTGGAGGATTGGTGCCATTAAGTCCGTATTTCTTTATCCCCGATGCCTTTGGTGCATTAAAGGTATCTGTAATAGTCACCTTGATATGCTTATTCATCTTCGGGTATTTTAAAAGTAAACTTACTGGCGTGAATCCACTTGTTGGTGGATTGAAGGTAATGTTGATAGGTGCCGCCGCTGCTGGTGCTGCTTTTTTGATAGCTAAATTGATTGGTGGTGGGCATTGATGGTAAAGAAACGGCTGTCATTTGCTAATAGTTGATGTTACAATGTCAAGCCCAACTTGCATAAAACCCTTGTTAGCTACTGCCTTGTCTATCCTATCAGTAAGCAAGTTGTTTATTATTAAGCTCAACTTTGAAATTCACTTTCACACCTAAAGCATCAAACACTTTCATAATGGTCTCAAATCTTGCATTCTTCACACTGTTTTCTATCTTAGAAATTTGAGCTTTTTGAACACCAACGAGCTCGCCCAATTGTTCTTGTGTCAAGTTTTGCGTTCTTGCCTTGCTTGTTTAATGGCTTGACCTAACAAGTCTATTCTCAACTTACTTTCAAATGAATCTCGCTTTTCAGTTCCTATTTTGCCAATGTGTTTGTCAATCATTGTTTCTAATGAAACAGTTTTAAACTTATTTTTCATGACTATTTATTTTTTGTCTTATTTATTAAATATTGCTTTTTGGCATTACTGTTTATTTATAAATTAAAGGTGTATCAATCCTTTTTTGGTTTTAGTTTATATCCCATCAAAATTTCATTCCTTTCCTTACGCATAAATGCAACATTAACCGCCACATCCTCTTCGGTTTTGCAAAAAGGGTATGGGGGAGGAACTGCTCTTACAGCAACAGAGCGTTTTTCTGTTAGTGTTACAAAAAGAAAAACTACCCGGCTACCCACTTTGCCACAAAAGTGTAGTAAATTTGGAGAGATAGGTTTCCAAAGTTCTTGACCACTATCTATCATTGCTAAAATGCAACCTTTTTCTTTTATTATCGTCTTGGTTTTTAGCAAAACACTGGAGTCGGTTTTTAATGATTGTACAAGCTTTGAAGTTCCCCAAAAAGACATCAACCCATTGCCTGATGGCAATGCAGCTAATGCCGCATCTATTATAAAGTCATTATCTAGCAATGCCCCAACACCTGCCTTTACAAGTGGTAAGTGTGTTGTGCATATAACTAACCCATGTTGTTGTTCTTTTAAATGCTCAATACCTATAATACTAATAGGAATAGCGTATGGTTTTCCTGTACGGGTAATTAAGGATAGTAACCTGTTTAAACTAAAAGCCCTTTGATAACTGTGTGAGAAATTGCCCAGAAGTACTTGTTTGGAGAAAAAGCTTAAAAAGAAAGAGGTGTTGTAAGCAGCATTATACCATCGTTTTTGTGGTAAGCATACCACTATCAAATAGGCTGATAAGCGTGCAGAAAAACTGCTCAATTTATAATCAGTACTTCTTACTATCTTTTTAAACGTACCCTCAGCCATTAGGTTTCTGTTGAAATTGTCTTCCAGTAATACAGATTTTGCGCTAATATAGTGCTTTTTTGTGTAACCCAGATTACGCAATAGGCTCGTAATTAAATCCACAATTACAATTACAGGAAACTGCTGTATGAAACTGATTATAACAACTTTGGCTTTTATTGTCCATAAGCCGTTAGATTTTCGGTCTTATGACAATAGAACAAATTAAAGATATAATAGACCGTGTAGTGGTTTTGGGGAGGTTTCTTTGACTACGCTAATCGGAAAAACAAAGTAGCACAAGACAAACAACTATCTCTTTCGGTTGGTTTTTGGGACGATAACGTCCGAGCTACCGCCACCATGAAAGGCATTAAGGCAAACGAGTATTGGATAAAGCTGTACGAGCAGGTAGATGCTGCCGTAAAAGACTTTGTGGTGTTGTTCGACTTTTTTAAGGACGACGATGCCACCGAGGAAGAAACGAAGGCTGCATACACTGCCGCATTGGAAATGAGTAGCTTATTTAACGAAAGACCTTAGCGAATGAATACGCCACAGGCAATGCACTAGCCCTTGTAGATTTTAGCGAGTTGCGTGCGCTAGCTGGGTAGTATTCATTTCTTTTCGCCCCCCCGGTCTATCTTCCCTGCATCCCTTTTATGTACATTTATTACCATATCATAATGGCCAACACCCTACTTACAGGTCCTCTTTTGCCAGTATTGTTTTCGTAACTACACCTATAATAGCTTGTTTTACCCACGTCTTCTATGGCAAAATGGGTAGAATGGAATGCCTTGGACACATTCTTGCCATTTCCAAAAACAATATCCACATCTTTCATCCCCGCATCGCCTGTAAAATTTTCCAGATAAACCCAGTGTCCGTGTGGCATCTCCAAGCTATCAGGTGTTTTAGGGTTTTGCAGTTTCAATGTCTGGTATAAATGCTCGTTCTCTTCGCCAAGCATCCTTGGCGCAAAGTCAACCAGCGGGATATTAGAGCCACTATCGTTGCCATGTCCCTTTATATTAAGTACAAGCTTATCTTTTGTTGTCAATACAGAAACTGGCAGGTCTAGGTATATACGCCTCAAACAAATCTCTATTTTACTGCGCAAATCAACCTTTTCTTTTTGAGCTAATTTGTTGCTAAGGTTGGCATCATCATACACCTTCCAGTTAGTATTCCACTTAATAACAAGATCTATAGCCTCGTTCAAATCATCATCCGTTATCCTAAGATGCGCTTGCCAATCAATAAGATAGGCAATCACTGTTTGTACATAACTATTAAAGTCATCATCCTTTGTTGGAAAGATATGTCTATCGCTCATGGTGCTTTGTTTTAGGTATGCGTTGAGAGAATATTGTATTTGATAGCTGTAATGCCATTGTAGTAAAACGATGTGGGATAAATTCCACTAGTGAGGCCACCAATCCCACTTGTGGGATTGTCCGCCCCACATGTGGGATTGTCCGTCTCACTAGTGGGATTAGTGCGCTCACTAGTGGGATTGGTGCGCTCACTAGTGGGATTGTCCGCCTCACTAGTGGGATTGTCCGCCTCACTAGTGAGATTGGTGCGCTCACTAGTGAGGGCGATGGGCTCACTAGTGAGGAGGTGGCGGGAAGCTTTTGTAAGCAAAGGAATGCTTGTAGTAACAAGGTGGCAGCAAGTGGTAACCATATTGTTAAGGCGAGGTAGGGCAATGAGTGAAGGCAAGCGTGTGACCAATATGTTATAGCGGCAATCATTGTGTAAATATACCCTTTTTATAAGGGTTGGCGGGTTTATCGGGTGCAAATTAGTTTTGCTTTATCCATTCAACAACCAACCGTATAAGGGTTCAAAGCCCTTATACGGTTTCATTCAACGACCACAAACCATCTTTTTACCAGGGTGCATACTAAAAGACCATCAAAAACAACGGTTATCCACCAATCATTGGATACATTTGCCGCCCGCCCTTAGTAATGGGTGCAACAATTATGACTTTCGACGACTTAAATTTAAACGCTCCACTTCGCAAAGCAATTGCCGATTTGGGCTATACGCATCCCACTACCATACAGCACAAGGCATTTCCCGTAATTATGTCGGGGCGCGATATGTGTGGCATTGCACAAACAGGAACAGGCAAAACATTGGCCTACCTGTTGCCGTGTCTCAAGCTTTGGAACTTTACCAAGGATAAGAATCCCCAGATATTAATAATTGTCCCTACACGCGAATTGGTGGTGCAGGTGGTAGATACCGTTAAGGCGCTCAGTGGCTATACCAGTTTGCGTGTGGTGGGTGTGTATGGCGGCGTAAGCATCAATACACAGCGGCTGGCTGTGGAAGATGGGGTGGATATAATGGTGGGTACGCCCGGCAGGTTGATAGATTTGATTTATGATGCCTCCTTCAAGACAAAAAACCTAAAGAGATTGGTGATTGATGAAGTAGATGAGATGCTGAACCTTGGCTTCCGTACACAACTAAAGAATATATTGGATGCATTGCCAGCCAAGCGACAAAACCTACTATTCTCCGCCACCATGATTGATGAGGTGGAAGAACTGATAAATACGTTTTTCAATGCACCTGTTACCGTAGAGGCTTCCCCAACGGGTACGCCATTGGCCAATATTGACCAACAGGTTTATCTTGTGCCTAACTTTTATACCAAGGTGAATCTGTTACTTTTGTTGCTTAGGCAAGATGAAACCATGACGAAAGTATTGGTATTTGTGGCCACCAAGAAACTCGCAGATGAGTTGTATGCGGAACTGGAAGTGGAATTTCCTGAACGGGTCGGGGTGATACATTCCAACAAACACCAGAACCATCGGCTGAATACGGTAGTTGCGTTTCAGGAAGGGAAATGCAACTTCTTGATAGCAACCGACATCATTGCACGGGGTTTGGATATATCGGAGGTAACGCATGTAATCAACTTTGATACGCCAGAAGTGCCAGAAAGTTATATACATAGAATAGGGCGAACAGGGCGTGCGGATAAGAAAGGTATTTCTATTACTTTTACCACGGAAAGAGAAAAGGAGTTCTTGGAAAGTATTGAAACCCTGATGAACTATCAGGTGCCAGTATCGCCATTGCCGGACGATTTGGTAATATCTGATGTGCTTACCGATGATGAGAAGCCTAAGATAAAGATGAAGACTTATCTGGTAAAACCACCTAAGAAGGAAGCGGTGGGGCCGGCGTTTCACCAAAAATCGGCCAAGAACAGCAAGGTAAACAGCAAGGTGAATTATAAGGATAAGATGATGAAAAAATATGGCAAGCCGATAAAACGGGCAGCGAAAAAGTAGTTGTTAGTTATCAGTGGTTAGTGGTTAGTGGTTAGTTTCAGATTAGTAAAACAGGGATAAATGTAAAAGATGGCACTTGAGTATGTAAATAGAAAAGGTAAATCTCATTACCTGAAAGCTTCAATTACCAAGAATGGCAAGGAACGTTATTATATAACAACAGATATTTCCAAAATGAATCCTAATGACCTTGTATTGGATTTACCAAGAGGGTATGAGTTTCATGAAACCCCAAGTGATGCCAAGGTTGTATTTAGAAAGATTCTTGTTTCTAACATTGCAAGTGATGACATGGAAGCCGTTGATTATGTAATGCGCAACCACGAAACTGTAAAGGATTATATACTTGATAAAGATGCAAATGGGATAATTGTTTATTTGGCAGATTTATCATTATTGGAATTTAATGACGACATCGATTTATTCAACCATTATAAATATTATGACCACAAGCTTCGGTTTGAAAAAGCAAACAATAAATATAAGGCTCAACGGTTTTGTAATATTTATCAATATTATGGTTGGATAACACTGGAAACAAATGAAGATTTGGAATATTTGGCTGAGAAATATTGCTTTCACATTGATAAGGAAAGCTTGATTGAATTTTGGATTGAAGGAGAAGAGGATTGGTAAATGTGCTTTGCAGATTAACAATTAAAACAAAAGGAAATGGAATATAGAAAATTAGGAAAAACAGGAATCAATGTGTCTGCCATCAGTTTAGGTACATGGCAGGTGGGTGGTAAATGGGGCGATGATTTTAGCCATGCTAATGCGGATAGAATATTAGGCGAAGCAGTGGATAATGGTATCAACTTTATAGATACTGCCGATGTATATTCTGATGGGGAAAGTGAGAAAGCGGTTGGCAACTTTGTGCGCAGCCGTAACGAAAAGATATATGTGGCTACCAAGTGCGGCAGGCAATTAAATCCGCATATCAGCCAATCATATCAGCCAGAAGTATTACGCAAGTTTGTAGAGAATAGCTTGAAGAATATGGGGCTTGAAACGCTCGACCTCATTCAACTGCATTGCCCACCAACAGATGTTTATTATCGGCCAGAGATATTTGAATTGTTTGATAGATTAAAAACAGAAGGTAAGATTCAGAACCTAGGCATTAGTGTAGAAAGGGTTGAAGAAGCACTAAAAGGAATAGAATATGATAATGTGACTACGGTACAGATTATCTTCAATCTATTCAGACAAAGACCCACCGAGTTATTCTTTGAGCAAGCCAAGAAGAAGGATATTGGGGTGATAGTTCGTGTACCATTGGCAAGTGGACTATTGACGGGTAAGTTTACCAAAGATTCTACCTTTACCACAGGAGACCATCGGAACTTTAACCGTAACGGAGAGGCTTTTGATAAGGGGGAAACATTTTCTGGGATAGATTATAACAAAGGATTGGAAGCAGTGGAAGCCTTAAAAGCTATCTTCCCCAATCAACAGAACCTTGCGCCATTGGCTTTGAAATGGATTCTAGAATTTGATACGGTAAGCTGCATCATTCCCGGTGCATCCAGTCCGGCACAGGTGGCATCCAATGTTCAATGCCTTTCCTTACCCGACTTCACAGTTGAACAATTGATACAGATGTATGCTGTTTATGAAAAGTATATCAAAAAGGATGTACATCAGCTTTGGTAGGAGAAAGTTAGGAATGGAATAACTATGGATTTGAAACCCATAGATTGAAAGACAGTTGAGTTGACTTAAAGTCATTTTTAAAAACTCATCAAAGAAAAGAATTGCACTTCTTTCTTCAAATGATTTACAATTTTACCCTCTGATAGTTCTTAAGAATAACTCAGGTCAAGATACCCCATATCATGGCTTCTGCTTCAATATCTTTATGTCCATACTTTCATCTTACCAAATCTCTAAACGCAACCGATTAAGCCTATGGTGCAAATAAGACAAATGGGCTATGCTAGCTTTTTTTTAAGGCCAACCACTTCTTCTTGAAGGTTATTCACCATACTTGCCAGTTGATTTACATCCCAACGTTGTATTGTATTTGCTTTTTGAAGAATATAAACGGCTTTCCATATTTCCAATACATCTTCTTCGCTAACACTATAAGATTCATAAACAGGGTTATCGCTTATCAGTGTGAGTTTATTCTTCTTCTCTTTATCTTTTGCAATCCTTTTATATACTATACCATCACTCTTGGATAAAACAACATAGCTACCATTATTTTTCAAGTCATCCATCCTTTCCACCTTCTCTCCTACAATTACACTACCACTAGGTGTTGGCAACATACTATCCCCAACTATTTCAAAAGCACGATACTGACCAGGCGCAAGCATTGGCAAGGTGAATGTATTTAATTCATCAACAAAATCAGGATCTGCATAGCCTGCCAAATAACCAGCAGCAGCCTTGATTGGGACAAATTGCACTATCGCAACATCAGACCCTAATTTATGCTTGCGGCGCTGCTCTAAATAACTTCCCCTTCCATCAACCGACAAGTCTTGAAGTAATAGCTGATCGAGACTAAGCTTAAATAATTCAGACATTATTTCCAATGCTTCCAATTTTGGTTCAGCACGTTCTTCTTCGTACGCACCTAAAAGAGAACGCTTTATTTTAAGCTTTTCAGCCATTTCTTCTTGTGTCAATCCTTTTGATTTTCTTAAAAACCGAAGATTTTTTCCTGCATAACTCATGGTATACCTTATTTATTTTAGCGCAAATTACTAAATATATTAGTTCTACGAAAAATAATTTAATAAACTTTCAGTAATATAAGTAAAAGCCCAATTAATACTAGCTACTTTTTTCTTTTTTCACTGTCTTGCAGCCATTTTAGCTTTCCTAATGTCTTTTCACATTATGTGCATCATCTCATACAATTATATTTTGTGCACATTATAGAGTAGTGCAATATTTCACTTCGCTTAACTAATTATCAAAATTTTAAACAATACTAACATCAACATTTATGAAGAAAACAATTCTATCCATTTTATCAATATTTATATTGGCATACTCTTTTGCACAAACAACTGAAAGTCTAAAAAAGCCCTTATCCATTGGAGGATCTATTTTTGTAAAGGATTATCCATCATGCCTTAATTATTTTAAACTTAATCCCAATGGTTGGCACAATGAACTTGCACCAGGATTTAATGGTTTATTTACAACAGGATTATCTTCACATTTTGATGTAGTTGCAACGTTAGGAGCCTGCTACACTAAAGCCAAAAGTTCTAAAGGCTATTTTTATTATTACCATGATGCTGATAAGTTTAACGGTAGTGAAAGGATGATGTTTGAATTAAGCACTTTAGTAAATTATAAAATACTTACTGATGATAAACCAGTAGTACCCTATCTAACTCTCGGTTTAGGTACATCATTTTACGGTGGCACCTACTTTTTGCCTTACATCCCTGTGGGTGGGGGCTTACAGTTTAAATTAAAAACCGATAAATTCATATACGCACAGATTTTAGTGCATCAGGTAATCAAGACTGGTGATTATGATGAAACAAAAGAAAACCTGAATTATTCTGTGGGCATGTCATTCCCTATTAAGAAAAGAGCAATGCATAAGTCTATAACCAAACCTGTGGTTGTATTAGACGCTGACAATGATGGCATTCCAGATAGCATTGATAAATGTCCTTATGTAGCTGGTTTTGTAAAATACAATGGTTGCCCAATACCTGATACTGATGGTGATGGTATAAATGACGAGGAAGATTCTTGTCCGCTAATGCCAGGTATTGCCAAATACCACGGTTGTCCAATACCTGATACTGATAAAGATGGTATAAATGATGAGGAAGATTCTTGTCCCACGGTACCAGGTGTTATTAAATACAAAGGATGTCCAATACCAGACAGAGATGGAGATGGCATAAATGATGATGAAGATAAATGTCCGGATGAGCCAGGAATTGCGGCTAACAAGGGCTGTCCAGACATTCAACCAAAAATGAATGAATTGGCTAAGCTGATCTTATTCAATACAAGGAGTACCGTAATTGCCAAAAAAGCTTACCCTATCATGGATCAAGTAGTAGCATTAATGAAGAAATACCCAGATTTCAAACTTGAGATAGAAGGGCACACAGATAATATAGGTAGTGCTGTAGTAAATCAAAAACTATCTCAAAAGAGAGCTGATGCCATCAAAAACTACTTCTTGAATAAGGGCGTAAATACAAGCCGCCTATATGCAATAGGTTATGGCAAGGAAAAGCCAATTGCAAGCAACAAAACGCCTAAGGGAAGGGCAATGAACAGAAGGGTGGAACTGCATGCCAAGTATCAATAATTACATTTAATAATCTATAAATTATAAGAAGGCTACCCAAAAAGGTGGCCTTCTTTTTTATCCCAACAATCTTTTCTTCAGTAGAACACTTTGAAAATTAGTATTCTTATGCTTATACTATAAATTATATCTTTTCCAGTACCATCTTTACCACCGGGGCATCCTTAATACTTTCTGTTGCATGGTCTTCCAAAGGTTAACTAGTGTCTATTAGTAAAACTCAATTTCTAACTGGCATTCACTTAAAATAAGGTTTACAGAAAGGAGGTTTTTATACGCTGATTTTTAACGGAACGAGGGTGTAATTTAAACTGTGTCAAGGTCAAAATAAAATTAGACCTTTAACAGGATAAATTATGAGAGATAAAAAAGACACGTCATTTAGGTTTGATTATGAGGCAGTAAAAAACCATGCCTTGGAGCAGTTGAAAACAGGCAAACCCCTTTTATCCAATATTTCTCAAATTGCCCCAATAACCTTAAAATATGATTAGATTATCCATTATTTCGAAACTAAACACCCATAATATGCCATAAATACAAGAGACCAACTTTATAAGAACTACTTTTAATTCTTATAAAACAACAACGATTTCTGCTTCAAAAACAACTGCACAAAAGAGTTACCGCACATTGTTGTTGCAGATTACTCTTATAAGAAAACTTGCCGAAACAGTTTCACACCTTCTTTCTTTGTATTCATGCACCATGTATCCTGCACATCCCCCCTTTGTAATTGGTGTTTTAAGCATTTTGTCAATACAAAATGCGTTTTTGTACAAACAAAATGAGATTTTGTCACTTCAAAAGATGATTTTGTTCAGACAAAAGATGATTTTGTTCCGTTTTCTGAAAATTAAACAATTACTAAAAAAATAAACAAATGAAAAAGGTTAATATAAACATGATTAGCACCCGATTGATAAGAAGAATTTTGCTTCGCGATATTGCTGCAAGAACCAGGGCCATTAGTAATGCCCTATTTGGAGGCCAAACACCTTTAAAGGCATACTACCCGCTACTGCGGCAGCCATTGAAGCTATTGTAGTAGCTTTTTTAAGTGCACAAGCTCCAGCCAAGGTAGGTGGAAGCGTGAAGAAGATGGCTTTTGTGGATGCTAAAAAGGCAATATACGCCTTGGTGCTTGAATTTGCACCTTATATAAACGGTATTGCGAAAGGAGATGAGATAATACTGAACCTGAGCACACTGCCCAACAATAAACCCACAGATTATGCCATACAAATTTCGGGAGGCAAAAAGCCAAAGGCATAAGTGCGGTGATAGGAATTGCGTTGCAAATTATTGCCGATTGTTTATCTTTTGGAAAAGGGGTTGGCTATTTTGCCATGTTGAGCGAAGGGATGCAATTGCCTATTGGGTTTACGATTGCTGCAAACGGTCAGGTGTGCATTCCAGAAGGAATTACGCACAGGATATTTGTTAATGTAACCCAAAGCCGTAGAAAGCTATTTAATAACCTAAAACCCGGTACCACGTACTACCTGTATTATGTGCTGATGGTGGGCGACACGGTGGGTTTGATAAGCGACTGTGTACCTATATCTAGCACAGCAGTGCTTTAATAGTTGTTAGTGAAAGAGGCAGTTGGGAAGTTTTATCTTCCCCAACTGCCTCTTTTGACTTTTAACTATCGACTAAACTCTCATACCCTTCCAAAAGTATTATGACTTCAAACTCATCAGTTCTTTTGCGGCTTTCCGGGCAGGAACCCAGGCGGCCAGTACTGCAATAACCAATACGGTGAAGCAGACAAGGATATAATCTGACAGTTGAAGTTTTACAGGGTAGTAATCTATCAAGAAAGTGCCGCCAGACAATGCTATCAGGTGATATTTTATTTGTAACAAACAAATGGCAGTTGCTATCACAATGCCTCCCCCCCCACCAACAATAGACAATAAAAGCCCTTCCAATAAGAAAATATGTTGGATGGTGGCATCGGTGGCACCCATTGCCTTTAGTACTGCAATGTCTTTTTGTTTTTCAAGCACCAGCATGGTCAAGGCGCCAATTATATTAAAGGCGGCCACCATCAATATCAAACAGGTAACCCCATAAATAACCCACTTTTCTATTTGCATGGCGGTGTACAAACTCTGGTTCTGCTGATACCTAGTTTTCAAAAGGTACTTGTCGCCCAAAAGTTCTTGAAGGATTTTTATTATTTTGTTCTGGTTCATGGTAGAATCCAGTCTTATTTCGCAATACGAATATTCGTCTGGTTTCATATCAAGCATATATTTTACAAACTCAAGGTTGGTAAAAATATACTTGTTGTCAAAGTCTTCCTGAATCATGAATGTTCCAGTAGGATAAACCGTAAACGAGTTCATTCCATCAATAGAACCCAGATGTTCAGTGGCATTTCTATTTGGAAGGTATAATGTGATGGGATAAATGGTTCTTTCCACATCAACGCCCAATGCATTTTCAATGCCAGCCCCTATAACAATGTTGGGTTTTTCGGTTGTACCCAAAGAATATTTGCCCCGTACTATATGACCAGCAACATTACTGACCAAAGTCTGGTTTTGGTCAACACCTTTCACGGTTACAATACTCTGATTGTCTCCGTTTACCAGTACTGCCTTTTCTTCGGCAGTAAGGCTTAGGGCAATAATTCCTTTTGTGCCTCTAATTTGATTTAGCTGGGTTTTAGTAAGTTGAATGATCTTTCCTGTTGTGGGATTTATGCTCACATCAGCATAAAAATCAGTATATAATCCTTTTACCAAATCTTCAAAGCCATTAAATACGCTAAATATTATAACAAGTGCAGCAACTACCACAGCAATTGCCAGTACACTTATCCAAGAAATAATATTGATGGCGTTTACAGATTTCTCCGATTTAAAATAACGCCAGGCGAAAAGGAGTTTCAACGTAGTAGAGGTTAGTATTCCTTAAAAATAATTGATAGCACACATCAAAATAGTGATACCTACTCTGGAGTTTTGGTTGTTGGTTTAAGGGATTTAAAAATTTCTTCCATTTTAAAAACATAATCCAAAGTATCATCCAAATAATATTGCATTACAGGGATACGTCTTAATTGACTTTTCACCTTATCCGCCAATAGTTTTTTAATTTCCCAAGCCCTATCCGCCACTTTTTCCATTGCCACTTCTTTGTCGGCCACCTGAAACATGCTTAAGTATATTCTTGCTTCCAACAAATCGGGGGTTACTTTTACAGACGCTATGCTAATCATCCCGCCACCTATCATATTAAGACCCAACTTAGTAAATATATCATTTATTTCTGCTTGCAATACAGATGCCACTTGTTTCTGCCTCTTACTTTCTGTCATTTCTTATTTTTTATTACGGCGGTAAAATTAACTACTTTGCATTGCTTGTAGCAATAAGAATTAATTTGCATGAAAGTTACGTTTGCCTGCGAGTATTATAAGGAAGAAATTAAAAATATGCTGTTACGGATTATAGAATGACACCTTAATATTAAATTTCACTAAAAAGCAACTATTTAGTTGAATAGTTGAAGCTTATTACATTAGATTTGTTCGGCCCCACATAAATACGCACACAATGTTCGATGAAGTTTTTTTATTTTTTTTCACATACGGTATCTATTTTATCCTTTTTCTCTTCTTTTTTAAATTTATCGTACTACTGTGGTACAAGCCCCACAGACCTAGTTATGCATTCAGAAACTTTTTAACCATTTACAGTAAATATTCGGCTCGTGATGAGAAAATGGATAGATGGATAAAGTTCAGGAGTATGCACAATCCAGCTACAATTCTGTTTTATATTGTTTTTGTCCTTTGGTTTGTTTCATATTTCATTTTTAAGTTTTTATCATACAATAACAATATGCCACATTCGCCTTACACCAATTAGGGGATGAGTTGCTTTGTTTATTTAACTTGCAACTTTAATATTGTATTATTAAGTGTTTGTATTCGAACCCAGTCCTTATTTTTACCAAAAGAATTTTATGAATGCCTCTTTTGCGAATCTTATAAAAACCATATTGATTATTGGGGGATTGATATTTTTTTTTATATCAAGAGTATCATCGCAATGTAATACCTATTTAAATGTTCAGGCAGTACAGTCTGGTGTGCGTATAGGTGATTTGGATATAGCAGGCAATAAACTTACGATTGAAGCAATGTTTAACCAAACGAAAACCAATGACCCAACATTTGGGGGGGGGGATATAGTTTCCAAACACCATGACCCATCAGATGACAATTATTTACTCCGCCCTAATGATGTATCATTAGCTACCACAAATGGCTTCTTTTTTATAAGGGCAAAATGTGATGCAACATTAAACAAAACGCATCATGTAGCAATGGTTTACGATGGCAGCACGCTTACTTTTTATAGAGATGGCTACATAATGGGAAGCATTCCTGCAAGTGGTAATCTAATAAATAATAATTTTAATACTACTATAGGTTCTTCCGCAAGTACGGGGAATTATATATATCCTGAAGATTTTTTGGGATATATAAATGAGGTAAGGATATGGAATTTGCCTCGAACACAAGATCAACTTAAAACCTATATGAATACCTCATTGCCAAGCCCAACGTCTCAATTTGGGCTTATGGCATATTACAAGTTCAAAAGTTTAATAAACTTACAAGGTAATGCTGCATGGAATGGAACTACGTTTGGGAGTGTAGCAATAAACCAAACCAATCCTACCTGTGCTTCATACATACCCGATTCTTGTGGGATATTGAATGTAACACCTACAGTAGGTTTTTCTGCTCCCGATACAGTATGCGTAAATGCCCCTGTACAAATAACTAACACATCGACCAATGCTACAACTAATTACTGGAATTTCTGTACATCTAATTTGAGTACTACCACACCAATAGGTACAAACTTAGGTAATCTTGGCGGCTATTTTTCAGAACCAGTTTTCATGGATTATGTACAACAGAATGGCAATTATTATGGGCTTGTTGTAAACTATACGCCAGGCGGAATTACAAGGCTAGATTTTGGTAATAGTTTACTAAATACTCCTACTCCAGTTTTTTTAGGTAATGTAGGAGGAATAATGAACTCAGGAATTGGAAATGAAGGGATACAAATTGTCAAAAATAATGGCAGATGGTATGCATTTGTTGTTGGTGGACGACATGCTAATAACAGTGTTCCAAAACTTATGAAATTTGATTTTGGCGCAGATATTACGAGTACTCCAGTTGCAACTGAATATGATAATATTGGAGGGCTGGATGAACCAATAGATTTTTGTATGTTTCAAGACAATCAAAACTGGTATGGGTTCACGGTAAATGCAAATAATAACACAGTTACCCGATTTGATTTTACAAACGATTTAAGCAATACTCCTACCGCCACAAACCTTGGTTTTAATAATATATTAGCCTACCCTGCTGGGATTAAGATTATTAACGGCAATGGCAACTGGCACGCTTTTATTACAAATGATGGGGCTGGAATTAAGAACTCCTCAAATTCCTTTATTGTAAGACTTGATTTTGGCAATTCTCTTCTTAATACGCCAAATGCGGTTAATTTACATAATCCAAACGGTTTACTGAGTAGTCCACTGGGTTTATATATCTCCAAAGATTGTTCACAAACGGTAGGATACGTTGTTAATTATGACGATGCAAATGATATAGTCCGATTTAATCTGGATGACAATCTCCAAAATATCTCAAATGCAGTCTCACTAGGAAACATTGGGAATTTGTCTTACCCAGTTTCCTTTAGCAAAACATTTAGGGTAGGTGCAGATGTATATAGCTTTATTCCTAACGCCAATAATAGTCTAACAATGTTACAGTTTCCTGGTTGTACCAATGCCAGCATTCCTAATTCTTCAAAAGTAAACCCAGATACAATAACCTACAATACGCCGGGTACTTACAATATAAACCTCACCATCGATGAAGGCTTACCCACCCAAAGTTCTTATTGCAAACAAATAGTTGTTTTACCTCCTTCTACCAATCTAGATTTTAGTTTTATACAAGATAACTGCAATCCATTGCTGATTATATTAAAAAATAAATCAAACCCAATTAATGGATTTAATTATTCATGGGATTTTGGTGATGGTTCTACTGCTTCTGGCCTAAATGATTTGACAGCCTATAAATATTATAATTTATTTAATGACTATACAGTTTCCCTTACCAATACCAGTGGCTGTTCAGAAACGATAAAGAAAACAATTCCCGTAAGGTTAAGGGCAGATAGTTTGATTATTACCAATGATACCACTATTTGTGGCAGTGCAAGTATTGCCTTAAAAACAATAGCATCGGTAGCTGCCGCCAATAGCAACTGTTGGAAACCTGCGGCGGGCTTATCCGATTCTACGATAGCAACTCCTATTGCATCTCCTAAAAATACGACAACTTATACATTGAATTCTCAGTTTATTGGAACTAACTTAGTTCAGAATGGAGATTTTGAACAAGGTAATTCGTTGTTTACTACTAATTACCACGATAGCATTAATGGCTATCACGAAGGCACATATACCATTGATACCTCTGCTGCAACTTGGCATCCATTTATAGCCAGATGTCGCGACCATACTTCTGGAAATGGAAAAATGATGATAGCTAATGGTTCTCCGAATAAAGGCACAATTGTATGGCAACAAACAATAAATAACATATTGACTAATACCAACTATATCTTTTCTACATGGCTTCAATCATTGTCTATTGAGAATCCTGCACAGATTCGCTTTGTTATGAACGGTCAAGCTAGTAGTGAATCTTTCACCGCAGTTCTGGATACATGTGTTTGGCAAGAACCTTTAACAACTTGGAATTCAGGAAATAACACTTCTGTCACCATCTCTATTGTAGATGAGGATACCATCAGTAATGGAAATGATTTTGCCTTGGATGACATTTCCTTTTATTCTAACATTATCAAGACAGATACTGTCAGGATAACAGTAAGCTCTGTTTCACCCTCACCTACAGTTGACACCACAATTTGTAGCGGGCAATCTGTATTACTAAGTGCTACATCAGCAAATACTTACAAATGGGCGGCTTCACCATATATCAGTAATAATACACTGCAAAGTCAGACAGTTGCGCCAACAAGTAATGCGTTTTTCACTGTTAATAGATATAATGCAGCTGGATGTTCTGCTACTGATACATTCAACGTGGTGGTTTCTAACAATAAACCCCAGTTAGATTTCAGTTTTGCAGAAGATGTCTGCAATCCATTAGCTATTCAATTTAAAAATGAAACCACTGGCAACTATGCTTATTCTTGGGAGTTTGGCAACAATACATTCAGCAATAACACCAATCCCTCATTGGTTTATTCTAATTATGGCAGTTACCCCGTAATGCTTAAAAACACAACCGGCTGCCCAGATAGCGTTACCAAGAACATTACCTTGGGCTTAATAACCGATAGTGTTATCATTACAAAGGACACTGTTCTTTGCCAAGGAAATACGCTACAATTATCATCTCTCCCTGCATTGGCTTATTGCTGGTCACCATCTACGGGTCTGTCAGATGCTTCGGTAGGAAACCCTGTTGTTACCGTACCTCCTACTGCTACAACTTACTTTGTAAATGCGAAAGTATCGGGTACTAATCTTATAGTAAATGGAGATTTCTCATTAGATACCGTTGGCTTTACTTCTGCATATAACTACAATGCAAATACAGGTAAGCCAGAAGGGGTATATTGGGTGGGAGCATCACCTCAAATACAACCAAAACCATGGCACAGCCAATTTGGATTTTGTACAGACCATACAACAGGTAATGGAAACTTCATGATGGTAAACGGTGCCTCAATCCCAAAGACTATTGTTTGGAATAAACAAGTAAACATACAGACCAATACCAACTATGCTTTCTCTGCATGGGCAGAGTCGCTGTCAGGAAGCAATCCTGCACAATTGCAATTCACCATAAATGGAAAAACAATCGGAGGAATATTTACTGCCGACCCGAATACTTGCG
>JANYEU010000260.1 GCA_025362915.1 Chitinophagaceae bacterium
AATTAAATAAACAATTAAATTTTAAAGTTATGCTTACAATTGAGAAAAAACCCTTAGTAGTCGGGAAGTATGTTTCTACCCAACATGTGGACACTGTAATTAGAAATTACAAACAAGAACGTTGGATTCAAAACAGTGAAAGAATTGGTAAAGAAGACAGCCTTAGTGGTTGGTGGAGTATAGAAGAGGTAGAAGATTTTCTAGAAAAAGCCAAGATGTATGGAGGTGATGGCGTAAAGTTTTATTTTGGTGCATACAGCAAAGACTTTGCAGATGTTCCAGAATATGCAGGAAGGCAAACTTTGGTAATGGTTGCCACCAAGCAAAAAGAAGGTGCAGCAGGTACTACGGTAAATAAAGATATTTATATTACAGAAGGAGAAAAAAGCAATATATTGGCTTATAATATGACATCATTATGTCCTCCGAGATGTGGCAAATCAGACGGAACTGACGTTGAGTCTCCAGAAATAGGAATTACTCTTGTCGATAAAGGAAAAGGTGGACTAATGGTTATTTAGTTATTAAAGTATATATAAAATGGAGAGGCAATCTATAAACTTTACTTTATAGATTGCCTCTCCATTTTAAACATATTAGGTACATCGGTAAGTCATTTATTTTCTAATCAAACTAAATTATTGATTTATATTTACCTTATATGAATTATCCTTACAATGACATTTTAATATTGATAGGTCTTGGTCTTTCTACGTTTCTTCTTTTTAAAAAAGAAGTGCCATTTTTCTTAAAAGCATTTTCACCATTTCTTACAATCAGTTTAATAGTTGAACTATCTTCCTACTATCTAGCTAACAAGTCAGTACATACACTTCCTCTGTATAACATTTTTGGGATTATTGAATTTTGTTTTTACTTATGGGTATTAAAAAGTTTACTGCGGGGGACTATAATAAAAAAAACAATCACTTTTGTTTTAATCGGATTTCCTTTCTTATGTGCCATTAATATGTTATTTTTTCAAGGTATTAATAATTTTAATTCAATTAGCTATTCATCAGGATGCCTTGTAGTAATTTTTTTTTCCATCTTTTTTTTCTTTGAATTATTTAGTACTCAAATATACTTTCGACTAAGTAACAACCCCGCTTTTTGGATTTGTACAGGACTCCTTTTTTATTACAGTGTCAGCTTCCCCATATTTATTTCAGTAAACCTAATGAAACACTTTACTCCTAAACTAGGTGGTTTAATTACTTTTGTTATAATAGTTATGAATATTATATTGTACTCCCTTTTCTGCGTTGCTTTTATCTGTCAACTTAAATTAAAAAAAGGAAAATAGTAAATAGTTTTTTATTTACCCTAAATTTTAAATGTTATTCCTGTTGTATTTTGTCTTTTTTAGCCCAATATGCTTTGTCAAAATTGATGTTACCTTTTCCCCATCATCATCGATGAAATTTGCAAAAGGGTGGTCTCTTCAAAATGACCCGTCATCAATTGCAAACCAAAAGGCAGTCCGTTGCTATGTTTAAACAAAGGAATGGAAATGGCGGGAATACCCACCAAATTAGCAAAAACGGTGAAAATATCTGCCAGATACATAGCTATTGGGTCATCACTCTTCTCTCCAATTTTAAAGGCGGTGGTAGGAACTGTTGGAGAAATGACGGCATCGTATCCTTTAAATATCTCGTTAGTGGTATCGCACAATAAACGCCGAACCTGTTGTGCCTTGGTGAAATAAGCATCAAAATAACCAGAACTTAGTACGAACGTACCCAATAAGATCCGGCTTTGAACCTCCTTGCCAAAACCCTCACTACGCGATTTTTTATAGAGGGCAGTAAGGTCATCACCCTTCTTAAGTTCTGCCCTGTAACCAAATTTAACCCCATCAAAACGGGACAGGTTGCTGCTTGCCTCTGCAGTGGTCAATATATAATAAGTTGGCACTACATAAGGCAATAGTTTAAAATCTACAGGCTCTACAGTATGCCCTTGTGATTTTAATGTTTCAAGATATGCCTTGGTTTGGGCTGCAATTTCTTTATCCAATCCCTCATGTTCCAACGCTTCCTTAAAATAGGCAAAGCGGTATTTTTTAGTTGTAGAAAGCTCTTTAGAATATTCAGGAACAGGTTTTACAGAGACCGTACTATCAAAATTATCCGCACCAGCAATCACTTCTAGCACAAGGGCAGTATCATCCATGGTTTTAGAAAAGATTCCTATCTGATCGAAAGAAGAAGCATAAGCAATCAATCCATAGCGGGAAATACGTCCATAAGAAGGCTTGAAACCAATAACCCCACAGAAATCTGCCGGCTGACGAACGGAACCACCGGTATCGCTACCCAAAGAAACCATACATAAATCTGCCTGAACAGCAACAGCAGAACCACCTGAAGAGCCACCTGGAACGAGGGAATTGTCTATGGCATTTTTTACAGCACCATAAGCCGAGTTCTCATTGCTGCTACCCATGGCAAACTCATCACAGTTGTTCCGTCCAATAATGATGGCTCCTTCTGCCAATAACTTTTCGGTAGCGGTGGCATTATAGATGGAAGTAAAGCCCTCCAATATCTTAGAAGCCGCACCAACCTTATGTCCTTTTATACAGATTACATCCTTTAGTGCAACGATAACGCCATGCAATTTACCAAGAGGTTTGCCAGCCAGTTTATCAGCATCCAATTGCGCTGCGCGTTGCAAAGCTTCTGCTTCAAATACTTCCAAAAAGGCATTAAGGTGTTTGTTTTCTTCTATCTTACCCAAATAGTGTTTCGCAGCCACACTGCAACCAGAAGGGTTTGAAGCTAAAAATGAATGATATTCTTTTATGGAAGTAAATGCGAACACAGCAATTATTTTTAATTATTTATTGATTGACTAACTCCATTCAGGGTCAGCCTTATCCTTCTTTTCAACACTTTTGCAAAGTAAAATACTTATCTCATATAGCAAAACCAATGGGATGGCGCAAATTATCTGGCTAAGCATA
>JANYEU010000284.1 GCA_025362915.1 Chitinophagaceae bacterium
GATATTGATTATGTGTAAAGTAAATGCAAATGATTGTAGCGAAGCCACACGCGAAACGCGTGCGTTAGCTGCGTGGATGTCCCAGTACTGTTAAGCCGGTCATCGTCCCGCCGCTAGTCAGGGTCTTCCCCCGCAGGCGCAGGCGTGCCGCTTGTGCCATTCGCTATAATAAAAAGCGGTTACTTCCTTTTGGGGTAGCTGCTTTTTATTTATAAGGGGGTTGACTAATTCTATAAGGGCTTTGAGCCCTTATAGAATTTTGATGAGGACTTTGATGTGTGCGAAAATTATTTATACCCAGCTAGTACCATGACTTTGGCTGCTAGTGTACCCCCTGTGGCGTGTTCAGGTGCAAGGTGTTAGTTGTGTAGCTTTTAGTAATCTTTTTATGGTAGCGAAAACCATACGCCACAGGCAGTTAACGGGGTGGTTTATCCACTAGCCCATGAATGTAGAGGTCTATTGAAAAGTCAACACATTTCTATACGCTTTGAAAATCCCAACTGGCGCATGAATGTCGGGGTCTAGTTCATGCCTCTGTCATGGACTGGCCGGTTAGTAAGGGTTGAATAAATACAAGTCGTTTAATATTGGAGAATAAGTAATAGAAGGCACATGAAGGGATTCATACGCCAGTTGAGTAATTAGTAACCTCCACTGCCTGCATTTTCGCCTTTCACGATGGCAACTCCGGCACTACAACCCAAACGGGTAGCACCAGCTTCTATCAATTGTTTGGCAAAGGCATAATCCCTTATCCCGCCAGAAGCTTTTATCTGTACATTGGGAGGAAGGTTCTTTCTAAACAATTCTACTGTGTGAACAGAAGCACCTTTTTCGGCATAACCAGTAGATGTTTTTAGGTAATCGATGCCCGCAGCACCATATAGTTGGCAACATTTAATTATTTCAGCATCAGTCAATATGCCACTTTCGATAATAATCTTTACAATTTTGTTATGTTGCTTTATTACTGGCAACAAGTGGTTTATCTCATTTGCCAGATACTCCCAATCATTGTTTTTTATGGCCGAAATGTTTATCACAATATCCAATTCATCCACGCCATCCACCAATGCCAAAACTATCTCTGCCAGTTTTGCTTCCACAGCACAATAGCCAAACGGAAACCCGATAACGGTAGCCACTTTTACGGGGGTATCTTTTGTTAATTCCTTCGATTGTTTGATAAAGTTGGGCGGCACACACACGGCTGCAAACTGATATTCTATGGCCTCGGCACATAGTTTTTCTATATCACTTACAAGGGTGGTAGGTTTTAAAATGGTATGGTCTATAAACTGATTTACTTTCATTTCTTTCTTTTTAATTGGTTAGATGAACCCAACAAATGTATTTGGTTTCGGTAAATAACGTGAGTTCGGTATAAGAAAGAGAATTTGTTGCAATTAAGACCTCACCTAAATCCTCTCCAAAAGAGAGGACTTTACACCCAAACTAAATGCAAATTGCTGCGTTTGCTTGCCCTTCTCTTTTGGAGAAGGGTTGGGATGAGGTCTAAATGAAGTTGTAAAATTTTATATCAAACTCACATTAAATAAAAATCCTCCAGCAGCTAAATATGCTGCCAGAGGATATAACATCAACCAGTTCTCAAGGGAAAAATATCTCTAATTTAAAACTTAAAATTTTCACTAATTCCCTCCCTTAATTCTTTTGCTTTCGCTTTCCAAGCCTGTTTCCCTTTGTCTGGATGCTTTTACCTGACTGTTACCAAACCTATAAGTAAAATTCAAACGTACTGTTTGGCTTTCCCATTTGCCACCGGCATCTATTACTAACCCTCCAAAGTCGCTATGCGCTTTCCAAGGCGATGTCAAGAAAATGTCTGTTGCGCTTAGCTTAAGAGATGCTTTTTTATCCCAGAATTGTTTTTGTACACCCAAGTCAACACCTCCCTGCGATTTTGTTCTCCATGTTGCACCCCACACACTAGGACCATTGTACCATCCATTTATTTCGGTTGTATAATCATGCCCCAATGTGAAGTTACTTTGCAAATACGCACCATACATTGGCAACTCGGTATGCACGCTCTTATCGTTTATATGACCATCAAATATTTGATAGTTGTACCAAACATTGGCATAACCATTCCACCATTTCTTGATTGGTAGGGGAGAACCGATACTGAAAGTAAATATCTGCTGCGTAGCCAGATTTTGTTGCTGCACATAAGTGGCATTACCAATGGTATCTGTTATCTGTGTGGCATAATTTGTAACATAACTATAGCCAGCAGTTGTGTTCAAAAAACCCATTAAGGTATGTGTCAATTCCAAGTTGTCGGTGTATTGTGGTTTCAAGAATGCATTGCCTTTTTCGTAAGTCAACTCATCCAATTTGTTTTCAAACGGATTCAAATCCTGATAAGAAGGTCTATCAATCCTGCGGCTGTAGGTAAGGTTCAGTGTGTTTTTCTTGTTTACATTCCATGTAATGGCTGCACTAGGAAACAGGTTCAGATAAACGGTATCTACATTATCATCTGATTGCACCACTCCATCAGCCCTTGTAAGTATCCCGTTGCTATGTGTTCTTTCCAAACGTAAACCTGCCTGAATACTCCATTTTGTGCTTAATTGACGGTTGTAGTTTAGATAAGCCGCCATCACTTCTTCAGTGTAACTAAAGCTGTTACTCTTATCTAAAACTATTGTCTTTACACTTGTACTTGGGTCAACATCAAAGAAGCTGAAGGCGTTAGTTGTTTTTACATTAGAATATTTAGCACCAAAACCTAGCTTCCCTTTGAAAAAGTTCTTTTCTGCATCCAATTTAGCTGTATAAATGTCAATGTTTGTCGGGGTATTGTTACCATATATTAATGTGTTCAGCAGATTGTTATTCCTATCGTAATAATTATTAGGCTGAATGCTTGCTCCCGCACCTTTAAATGAACCATAATCTGCATCAACATTTACTTCGGTGCCACTGGTATCGGCAAATCTGTAGTTTACATTCAAATCAGTATTTGTTCTATGGCCGGGCACATTATTGGAAGCAATGAGTGTCTTAACAAAACTATCTGCAACTGCCGCGCCAGCATAAATACGTGTATTGGTGCTACTAATCCAAGTTGTTTTATCGTAACTATACCTTCCCATTACGCCAATGGTATTTTTACTATCAATAAAATAATCTGCTCCCGCTTTCACATTCACACTTTTATCATCATTTATATTGGTACTATGCTGATCGTAGATGCTATCTTTTTGTGTACGATAAAGGTTCAATGTGTTAGTATGCTCACCCAGATTGCCGCTTAGATTGCCAAAAAGATTTACTTTCTTATCACGATAATTCAAGTTTACAGAAGCATTGCCTTTTGGGGTAATACCTTGTATAAAACCAATACTTGTAGAGCCATTGGTGCCAAACTTCTTATTCTTTTTCAAACGGATGTTGATAATGCCCGCATTGCCGCTTGCATCATATTTGGCACTAGGGTTACTAATCATTTCTATCGCCTCAATGTCGTTACTATTTATGCTGCGCAGATAAGCCGCCAAATCTTTTGTATCCAGTTCCAGTTTCCTGCCATCCACATAAATCTTCACGCCATTTTTGCCCTTCATGCTGATGTTGTCATTATTATCCACCTGTATTCCTGGGCTTTTTTGCAATAGTTCCATACCATCGCTACCAGTGGCGTTAATGCTGCTTTCCACATTAAAAACCATCTTATCAGCCTTCACTTCTATCATTGGTTTGCGGGCACTTGTTACGGTCACCTCCTCCATTTTACCCGTTGCCACAATTAGGGAAACGGTTGTTGCCTGAAAGTTATCGCCGGCAGTTAATTCAAATACAGCAGAATATTTCTTTGCAAAGCCAAGCGAGTTATAACTCAATAAGAACTTACCGAGTGCATTGGTGGCAATTTCGAAATGACCATCGTTTTCCGATACGCCCACTTTTACCAGACTACTATCCTTCGCCTTTAGTAAAGAAACAGATACGCCTACTAATCCCTTGCCTTTACTATCTTGTACTATCCCTGTTATTGTCTTTCTTGTTTGTGTAAAACCTTGTGTAATCAGCAAGGTAATTAGCATTGATGTTAAGTATAAATACTTTTTCATGAGCTTAAATTTTGTGTTGTTGTTAATAATTTCGAGTGCAAATTGCTCACTTTAAGTAAAACAATATAAAATATAGTGGTTTAATGGCAAAAAGTTGGTTTGATTGGCAAAATAGTAGGTTGGGCAGTTGGTAGTTATCAATTGTTCGTTATAAGAGCTTTGGTTTATGACCATTTGCTTTCAATATCGTAGACAAATAACGCTATAAAACTTTCAACTAACCACTAACAACTGATAACTAATCACTACTACCACTCCGCCCTTGCACTCGGACTTGCATCCAATCCGGCAAACTGACCAGCCAGATATTTGTAATGTGCGGTTATGGCTATCATGCCAGCATTATCTGTACAGTATTGAAAAGCAGGTATAAATGTTTTCCAGCCATGCTTTTTACCCATCTCGGTTAGTCCATTGCGCAAGCCACTGTTGGCACTCACCCCTCCGGCAATACAAACATTCTTGATACCCGTTTGCTGCACGGCTTTTTTTAGTTTTTTGAGTAAGATATTGATTATTGTATATTGAATGGAAGCACATAAATCTACCATGTTGGCTTCTATAAATCCAGCTTCTTGCTTCTGAAGAAAATACAATACGGAGGTTTTTAGTCCGCTAAAGCTAAAGTTAAGTTCCGGCATCTGGGGCTCGGCAAACTTAAACGCCAACGGATTACCCTCTTTGGCATATTTATCTATCAACGGCCCACCGGGATAGGGTATGCCCATTATTTTGGCACATTTATCAAAAGCCTCTCCCGCAGCATCATCTATTGTTTCGCCTATAACTTCCAGTTCCAACGGACTTTTAGCCAATACTATCTGCGTATGCCCACCACTTACGGTGAGGCACAGAAAAGGAAAGTCGGGTTTGTTTTCAGTATCAATAAGGTTTGCCAATACATGTGCTTGCATGTGATGCACGGCAATAAGTGGTTTATCCAACGCTAGTGCCATACTTTTTGCAAACTGAACACCTACCAAAAGGCTACCGATTAGTCCGGGCGATTGTGTAAAAGCGATGGCATCCAACATATCCATTGTAGTGTTAGCAGCATCCATAGCCGCTTGCACGGTAGGAACAATGTTTTGCATGTGCGCCCTACTAGCCAATTCTGGTACCACACCACCATACTTTTCGTGCACTTTCTGACCTGCAATTATGTTGGAAAGGATAACGCCATCCCTACATACTGCCACACTAGTATCATCGCAGGAAGATTCTATGGCAAGGATGGTGATGTTGTTATTTAGCTGTTCGTGATTACTCATATTGGCTGCAAAGTAAAAGAGAGAATTAATTGAGAATATAAAAGTTTAAACTGTTATTCAAAAAAGTCCGAATAACATAAGCCAAAAAATAATAGATACGCAATCAAAACAATAAAATGTATTAAAGTAGAAAATCTGTAACTCCTATCATTTTTATAGCTCTTGTTAAGGTTTACAAGAAAAAAAGCTAAACTGAAAAAGGGTAAAAGGATCAATACAAAGAATCCAAAACCGATACTATCAGGTCCAGATGGGGTTGCACAATTAAGTAGGAAAAATAATATTATGGCAGATAAATAAAATATCAGTGTGTGTGCTGTGTTCTTAATTGTTGGATTCTTGAAATCTATCTTCATTTAACTGATAATTTATTTGATTTGAATTAAGCAAAGTAATACATAAAATGAAGCATCCTACAACTAGAATCCTGCAACGTGTATCTTGCAACCCAATTTTGCAAGTATGACGCTGTATTACTGGAAAAAAGAACTCCCTTTTCAATACCCGTTTACCATTTCTAATGGGCGCACCAAAACCCATCAGCCTGCATTGGTGGTGGCGTTGCAGTTGGGGAAATATGTTGGTTTCGGCGAAGCACCTGCCATTGCTTATTATAATATTTCGGTGGAGGATATGATGGCCGATATAGAAAAGAAACATAAATTCATTGAGAAGTTTGCCCTAACTGACGATCCCGGCCGCTATTGGCATTATTTGCATCACCTTATTCCGCACAATCCTTTCTTGGTAAGTGCTTTGGATATGGCCTGTTGGGATTTATTTGGACAGATGAAAGGCAAATTACTATATGAACTATGGGATACAAAATGGGAGAATACACCCCTAACGGATTATACCATCGGGCTAGATACTATTGATAAGATGTTGGAAAAGATGCTGGCACATCCTTGGCCTATCTATAAGATAAAAGTGGGTACGCCTGATGATATTGCCATTATAACTGAGCTGCGTAAACACACAACTGCCATATTCAGGGTAGATGCCAATGCTGCTTGGACATTGGAAGAAGCACTAACAAAGATTCCTTTATTGAAGGAACTTGGTGTAGAACTGGTAGAACAACCTTTGGCAAAAGATAATTGGGAGGGAATGAAAGTGTTGTACAATCAGTCGGTATTGCCTTTGTTTGCAGACGAAAGTTGTGTATCGGAGCATGATGTAGAAAAGTGTAACGGGTACTTTCATGGTATTAATATCAAGCTTACAAAGTGTAGCGGCATTACGCCTGCCCAACGGATGATAACAAAAGCGCGGGAACTGAACTTGAAAGTAATGATGGGCTGCATGAACGAAACAAGTATTGGCTCGGCTGCCATTGCCAACTTTTTGCCGCAATTGGATTATGTAGATATGGATGGACCATTATTGCAAACACAGGATTTGGCAAAAGGATTAATCTATGATGAAGGAAAAGTATCCATTGAAGGGAAAGCAGGATTGGGAATAATGGCTACGTTTTTAGAAGGATAGTGTAAAGTAACGAACCCCTATCCCCTAAAGGGTGATAAGTAGAAGATGATGGAGAAGGGAAATAGATGATTAGCGGACAAATTCTCCATGTCTCCCTTTAGGGGATAGGGGTAAACATTAAACAATGAGAGAAGAAAGAAGAAATAAGGTAAAGACCGTATTGAATAAAAGGCAAGCTAATATTACAATAGTATTTGAAGATGTGCAAGACCCTAGGAATATTACCGCCGTAATGCGTACTGCCGATGCGGTGGGGGTGCAAGATATTTATGTAATCAATTCTGGTAAACCCATCAGGAAGCTTGGTTATAAAAGTGGAGGCAGTACTGCCAAATGGATTACTGTGCACCAATTTGCAACCGTGGAAGAATGTTTTGCTGCCCTTAGGAAAAGTTTCTCGGTAATATTGACCACCCATTTATCGTCGGATGCGATAGACCTATACAGTATAGACTTTACCCAAAGTGTTGCCCTTGTGTTTGGCAATGAA
>JANYEU010000254.1 GCA_025362915.1 Chitinophagaceae bacterium
TAAACGATTCATTAGCCAAATTATTTCGCATGTGAGTATAATATTTCTAATTGATATAAACTCTAATATGTACTGAATAGAAATAATACTTATTGGAACTATAGCCGCCCATTTTGGGATTACCAAGCCAGATGCGCCAAGCTGATGAGAAATGGACTTTCAGTTGCTGATTTATGTATTTATTTGGGAGAAAATGCACCAGTAAAACTCCTCGCTTATCGTTTGCCCGAAATACCAGAAGGATATGATTTTGATGTGTGTACCAAAGATGGTTTAATAAATACGATGTTTCCTAAGGATGGTCTTATTGCACTCCCCGATGGCACTAGTTACCAAATGTTGGTGTTAGAACGTAACGGAGATATTTCTTTGGATGCCTTACGCCAAATAGCCAAGTTGGTTAAAGGTGGTGTTTCTGTATATGGGCCACGCCCCATTGCTTCAGGTTCTTTGCATGATGCAGCTTTTGCAAAAGAATACCAAGAGCTTACAAATGAATTATGGGGTACTGAACAATCAGGAAATAAGGTAGTAGGTAAGGGCAGGGTTTATTGGGGTATCACCCTTGCAGAAGCATTATCCAAACGAGGCATCAAGCCAGACGCAGGGTTTAAGAGTGGCAATACAATAACCGATAAAATATACTTCGCACATCGTAGGTTAAATGAAAATGATATTTACTTTTTAAACAATCATAGCCAACGTCTTTATAACGATACCATTCGTTTGCGAACCAATGCTACTCATGCTGAATATTGGGATCCTGTTACTGGCAAACAATATGCACTGGCTGTTTCGGCATCTGGAAAAGAAGGCATGTTATTAAATGTAGTATTGCAGCCTAATGAATCTGGATTCATTGTTACTTCAAACCAAGCTTCCCCTTTTCTTCCAACAAAATTAAAAGGTATTGAGGAACAGGTAACACCGATAGAAGGAGAGTGGAAAGTGACTTTCGAGTCTAAGTGGGGCGGACCAGGGGAAGTAACTTTTACCACCTTAACAGACTGGACATTGAATGAGGATAACAGGATTAAGTATTATTCTGGAACAGCCATCTACAAAAAGACGATTCAATTAGAAAAACCCGTTTCTGGCAGGCAATTATTGCTTCGTTTTCCTCAACTTGGTTCCATTGCACGTGTATCTATTAATGGAAAAGAAGTTTCAACTGTTTGGTGTTCCCCTTGGGAAGCTGATATAACACCATATATTGCAGCAGGGGAAAACAAACTTGAAATTGAAGTGGTAAATTCTTTGATGAACAGAATGATAGGTGATGCATCTCTACCCAAAGCGGAGCGTTTTACGTATGCTTTTCCTGAAATTGCTTCCTCCAAAGACCCTTTGGTTTCTTCTGGTATTATTGATAAGCTATTGTTGGTGCAACGTTCAAAATAGGATAGTATAAAAGGTTGGTAAATATTGCTTGATGATTTTATCTACAGATAAACGTCCCATCCTCTCCCTTTTTATACCTAACTACTGCCGTTTGTTACCTAACTATTGGTAGTCTCCCATTAAGTGCGTAAGTTCTATACTTTGCAGAAGTCATGAAAAAAACAAAGAATGGAGTTCTTAAAAAGTTTATTTGCAACAACATTGTTATAACCAAAACCTAGTAATAAAAACCATAATACTACTTTAACTTTTACTTTTGAAAAGATAGGGATAATGCCTACTATTACTAAAATTATACAATCAACTTAAAATACAACGTTGCTATGGCCACCAATGAAGAAAATGAAAATTTTGGCATAATAGACCAATCTATAAAAATTAAGAATTACAAATGCTTTGGCAATGAACCACAAGGATTTGAAAAAATATATCCCATCAATATCATAACAGGAAAGAACAATTCTGGGAAAAGTAGTTTGATTGATTTGATAATCTCAAAAGGCAATCCAAAGGGGATGAATAAGCGTGCTGATTCAAAGGAAGAAGTTGAAATAACTATTGAAAGAAAGTTGGATATTGAAACTGCAAAAAGAATAGGCGGTCTTTCTATATTTTTCAAAAATGGAAAATCCTCTAGTCTCCTCTCGCGCAAGGTGTGTCGTGAATTAGGTACTCTTATCAAAGAGCGTACTTGAATGTTGTATAGAAGATGGAAGCAGGTCTTCCGCAATCGTTGTGCAAGAGAAGGTTGCAAACCCCCTCTCGGTGCTTGTTTAGTAATGAACTGGTATTGAACGGAAAGAGGAAAAGGCT
>JANYEU010000364.1 GCA_025362915.1 Chitinophagaceae bacterium
AACAAGAGTCCCAGTGCAAAACCTTTTCGATTATATAGAAGGCGGCGAACCCCTAAGCGAATTTTTAGATGACTTTCCTTCCGTATCCAAAAGCGCAGCCCTCATTGTATTGGAAATGGCAAGGCAAAATCATTAAAGAGATAACCAAAGCCTCTCGACTAACCACTTATAACTAACAACTTCCTAATTATGTCTCTCTCCATCACACTTATACAAACAAATTTGGTTTGGGAAAATATAGATGCCAATCTGG
This sequence comes from Chitinophagaceae bacterium, assembly GCA_025362915.1. Classification (GTDB taxonomy): domain Bacteria; phylum Bacteroidota; class Bacteroidia; order Chitinophagales; family Chitinophagaceae; genus Parasediminibacterium. The sequence goes on from JANYEU010000364.1 coordinate 254, forward strand.
TTCATCTGGAAGAAAAGATAAATGCCATTGCCGGAAAAACAGAACTGATAGTGCTGCCCGAAATGTTTAGCACAGGCTTTAGCATGAACCCCGAAAAAGTAGCAGAACCAATGGAAGGAAAAGCTGTTGCATGGATGAAACGGATAGCAATAGCCAAGAAAGTTATCCTTACAGGGAGCCTTGCCATTAAGGAGGAGGGTAAATATTTTAATAGACTGATATGGATGCTACCCAATGGGCAATACAGTTATTACGATAAACGGCATCTGTTTGCATTTGCTGGCGAGGATGGGCATTACACGGCAGGAAACAAACGCTTAATAGCACAAGTGAAGGGCTGGAAGATAAACCTACAAATATGTTTCGACCTGCGGTTTCCGGTATGGGCAAGGCAACAAACCAACGGCGGAGAGGCGGAATACGACATCCTATTGTATGTTGCCAACTGGCCAAAACTCAGGAATCATGCGTGGAAAACATTGCTTGCGGCAAGGGCAATAGAAAACCAATGCTATGTGGTGGGCGTAAACCGTGTGGGCAACGATGGCAACAATATTTACCATAGTGGCGATAGTATGGTGATTAATCCGCTGGGAGAAATACTCTACACCAAAGCAAATGAGGAGGATATTTATACTATAGTGCTGGAGAAAGAACCACTGGAAACCATCCGGAAACAAATCCCTTTTCTGAAAGATGCAGATGGGTTTATGATAAGATAAACGGGGATAATGGAGAATAGGGGCAACCAGTGTTTGAATGCCAATGGCTAAATTGATATATTTGCATCTCTTTAATTTTGACGAATGACTATTAGCTACAATTGGTTACAAGAATATTTACCCGAAACAATAGAACCGGAAAAGCTTTCCAAGATACTTACCAGCATTGGGCTTGAGGTGGAAAGTATGGAACCTTACCAGAGTGTAAAGGGTGGGCTGGAAGGATTGGTAATAGGAGAGGTGCTTATCTGTACACAGCACCCCAATGCGGATAAACTTAAAATTACTACTGTCAACATTGGCGCATCCGAGCCGCTAAAGGTTGTTTGTGGTGCAGCAAATGTGGCTGCTGGGCAAAAAGTGGTGGTGGCTACTGTGGGTACAACCATTTATCCCGCTACGGGCGATCCGTTGACCATGCGTGTGGCGAAGATTAGGGGCGAAGAAAGCTTTGGGATGATTTGTGCCGAAGATGAAATAGGTTTGGGAACAAGCCATGAAGGTATTTTGGTGTTGCCCGAAGATGTAAAAGTGGGAACGCCTGCTGCCGAATATTTTAAACCTTACAATGACATCATTTACGAAATTGGCCTTACGCCCAATCGTATGGATGCGATGAGTCACCTCGGTGTGGCTAAGGATGTTTGTGCTTATATGACACATCATTTTGCTGGAGAAGCAAAGGTGAAAAGTCCCTTCAATAATTCTTTTAAAGTAGAAAATAAGAACTTGCCTATACCCGTTTCTGTAGAAGATGCAGATGCTTGTCCGCGCTATGCAGGGGTAAGCATCAGTGGTATTGAGGTAAAGGAATCGCCAGAATGGTTGAAGAATAAATTGAAAGTTATTGGTCAGCGAAGCATTAATAATGTGGTGGATATTACCAATTTTATCCTGAATGAAACTGGGCAACCGTTACACGCTTTTGATGCGGACAAGATAGAAGGTAAAAGCATTGTGGTGAAGAAAGCAGAGGCCGACAACTTATTTACAACGCTTGATGAGAAGGAAAGAAAGCTTTTTGCAGAAGATTTATTGATATGCAATGGCAACAAGGAGCCCATGTGTATTGCCGGGGTATTTGGTGGATTGCATAGCGGAGTTTCTTCCTCAACTACAAACATATTTTTAGAGAGTGCGGTTTTTGCCTCATCTGGGATAAGGAAAACATCTTTGAAGCACGGACTACGTACCGATGCGGCAACAAGATTTGAGAAAGGGGTTGATATTTCCAATGCTGTCAATGTATTGAAACGAGCAGCCTTATTGATAAAAGAAATGGCTGGTGGCACCATCAGCAGCGATATTGTTGACATTTATCCTACGCCGAAAGAAAAGACATTGGTATCATTGAAGTATCAATACCTAAAGAAACTGAGTGGCAAGAACTATCATCCAGATACGGTAAAAAAGATATTGGTGGCATTGGGATTTGAGATAAACAGGGAGGGTATTGATGAAATATCTGTTACTGTTCCGTTCAGTAAGCCCGACATAAGCCTTCCTGCCGATTTGGTGGAAGAGATTATCCGTATAGATGGATTGGACAATATTGGTATTCCAACTACCATTACCATTTCGCCGTCCATCAATTCATTAGGGTTTAAAGAGTCTTTAAAAGAAAAGATTGCCAACTATTTGGCGGGGCAAGGGTTTAATGAAATAGTGACCAATTCTATTACCAATAGCAAATATTTTAATGAGGAAGTGCTTGCTGGAACCGTAAAGATGATGAATAACCTCAGTGCCGATTTGGATGTATTGCGACCGTCTATGTTGGAAACTGGTTTGGAATGTATTGCCTACAACAACAACCGCAGGAACAATAACCTGCAATTGTTTGAATATGGTAAGACTTATCATACCAAGGGCATAGGTTCTTACCGTGAAGATGAGCATCTGGCCATTTATATCACGGGAGATAACCATGAAGATACTTGGCAAGAAAAGGCAAAGTCTTTCGATTTCTATCGGGCAAAGGGAGTTGCGCAAGCCATCATAAACCTTTGTGGATTGGATAAACTAAAGTTTTCTAAAGAGGAAGGGAGCAACAGCATTTCTGTTACTGTATCAAAGCAAAACATTGCAACCATTACCATTGTTAATAATGCTACGTTAAAGGCATTCAGCATTAAACAGTCGGTTTATTTTGTTGATATAAACTATGCTTCCTTACTGAAACTGGTAGAAAAGAACAAGATTATTTATAAGGAAGTATCAAAGTTCCCTGCCGTGCAAAGGGATTTGGCATTGGTTGTGGATAAGAATACCACTTATAATACACTGGAAACAGTATTGAAGAAAGCAAATTTGACTAAATTGCAATCAATGCGTTTGTTTGATGTTTTTGAAAGTGATAAATTAGGTGCTGGTAAAAAGTCGATGGCGGTTAACTTTACTTTTTTGGATGAAGAAAAAACGCTTACCGATAAAGAAACAGATGCCATGATGGGCAAGATTATACACTCTTTTGAAAGTGAGTTGAATGCAGAAATAAGAAAATAAAATGAGTATATTAAGTAACCAATTGGCACAGTTTCAGCAAAAGCTGATGCGTGTAATGAAACAATACGACGTCTTGCATAGAGAAAATGCAAGACTGAAAAAGGAATTGGCGAAGAAGGATGTGCTTTTAACTAACAAGGAAACCTTACTGAAAGACCTCCAAGAAAAGTTGGACGCCTTGCGATTGAGTACAGGCTCTTTTTCGGAAGAAGAAAAGAAACAACTGGGCAAGAAAATTAAAGCTTACGTAAAGGAAATTGACAGGTGCATCACGTTGCTGGATGCGATGCCCAAAAAATAATTAAGCGGTAATCATACTCTAGATTCCCGACAAAAACAAATACAATGGAAGAAAATAAAGATTTATTACCCGTAAATATTGCTATCGGAGATAGGACTTATCGCCTAAAGGTTGCAGCGGAAGATGAAGGTGTACTGCGTGGTACGATAAAAATAATCAACGATAAGATTGTAGAATATAAAAGGGAATTTGCAGGAAAGGACATGCAGGACTATATCAGTATGGTCTTGATTTGGTTGGCCACAGAAGAAACCAAGACCGCAAGCCACATAGTAGAACTGCAAAATGCCTCAGATAAACTGGCGGGATTTGAAAGACATCTGGATAAAATCTTGGTTCCGGAAGAAGTAGAAATACCGACCTAGTTTTTATGATGCCTTAATAGAACCCATTCCTATCAAAAACCAATCATTCAAATCATTTAATCATTATTATTAAATATAAGTTATGCCAGGCTTTGAATTATTTGGGGAAGAAGAAAGAAAACACATCAATGATGTGATGGATACAGGTATCCTCATGCGTTATGGTTTTGATGGGCCACGAAAAGGGGTGTTTAAGTCTATCGAATTAGAAAAGAAAATAACAGAAACTTTCGGTTGTGGTTATGCGCAGTTAACAAGTAGTGGCACTGCCGCATTGACTACGGCTATGGCGGCATTGAATATAGGTTTTGGCGACGAAATTATTATGCCAGCATTTACGTTTGTCGCAAGTTTTGAAGCAGTATTAAGCGTTGGTGCCATTCCTATTATGGTTGATATAGATGAAACCCTAACCTTAAATCCAGCTGCTGTAAGAGCGGCCATCACTCCAAAAACCAAATGCGTAATGCCCGTGCACATGTGCGGCAGCATGGCAGACTTGGATGCCTTGCAGGCAATTTGTAAGGAACACAATTTGATTTTATTGGAAGATGCCTGTCAGGCAATAGGTGGCACTTACAAAGGAAAATCATTGGGAACTATCGGCGATGCTGGTACTTTCAGCTTCGATTTTGTAAAGACAATTACTTGCGGAGAAGGTGGTGTTGTAATGACCAATAACAAGGATGTGTATGTGAAATGTGATGGCTATACAGATCATGGACACGATCATTTGGGTGTTGACAGAGGGGCAGACCTTCATCCATTTATTGGGTACAATTATCGGATTAGTGAACTACATGCGGCTATCGGTTTGGCGCAGATAGGTAAATTGGATACGATTTTATCCATTCAAAAGAAAAATAATCTTATTTTAAAAAGCTATTTGGAACAAATACCTGAAATAACTTTTAGGACTGTGCCTGATGCTGCAGGAGATAGCTATAGTTTTATCAGTTGGTTTTTGCCTACAGAATCTTTGATGCAGGCCGCAATAGATGAACTAAAAGAGCAGGGTATATTGGCTGGCAACTTTTATT
>JANYEU010000388.1 GCA_025362915.1 Chitinophagaceae bacterium
TGTTTTCAACTGCTCCAAGGCATGCGTTTTTACCGCCTCATAATCAAACCTAAACGATGTGTCTTTTTTCTCTCTCATAATTTATCCTGTTAAAGGTCTAATTTTATTTTGACCTTGACACAGTTTAAATTACACCCTCTTACATCACACAATACCGTTGTGTTTTTCTCTATTTAACATCTACGTACGTATCGATTCAAAATGCTTTTATGGACTTTATAAAAATAAACCTTTACATTTGATACCGAAACTGATGTAGGGATAGGGCTTGAGGGATATTAATGAAATCGGGCTTTATTAACAAACATGCGTAAATACAAGAGTTGGTAGCAATTTTTGACGAACCGTTTCAAAACAATCAGCGACAGAAAAAACGCAATTAAAATATCTGGTAAGACTTGAGCCAAAGCCCACATCGGCTTGACGTTTTCCAATTTTACTTTTGCACTTTTTTCTCCATAGTTTTTCAATTTGGCTTTTGTAACTGGGTGGACTTTTGCTAAAGTCTAAAAGGCAGGACACAATAAACAACGTTCTACAATCACTAACAGCAGACAAAAAAAAACTCATCAAAAATTGCTATAATAAACAAGAATTTACAATTAGGCAGAGGTTTGGTGTAGACAAAATTATTTTTTTAAGCCATTTTGGTTTGACACAAAAGATAAAATTCAAAATAGATTTCCTCAAATTTGACAACCTATTTCGAGGAGGAGTTTCCGAAAATCCATAAGAGTAGGATTAACAATTAAAAAAAGCAAAATGGCAAAATCAGCACCAAAACCAGTAAATGCACCAAGTACAACTGGTAAACCATCAGGTGGAGGAAGAGGAAACAATCCACCATCTGCCCCAAGTCCAAAACCCAAAGGCAGATAATTTATTTTTTGAGTGGAAATAAAATTATTTGTTTGTTTCCACTCTTTTTAAATTTCGGCAGACTGAACAGCGAGATAAAACTGCTACCAACATTGGGTTTGGCGTTATTGGGGCTGGACGTTGTTAGCTTCAACTTTTTATTCGCTATTGTACTTCAGTTCGGGCTTGACGTTTTTCAATTTGGCTTTTAGTTGTTATCTTCAACTTCAGTTTTTCAATTGGGCTTTAGTTCCGGGCGGACGATTTTCAAATCCCCAACAACGCCAAGCCCTGTTCGTTGGATGTCACTTTAAAAAACCTTTACATAAATACCCACCAACCATTAAACCAACCACCTATTTTACAATCAACCTGTTTGGTATCAAACAATAACGCATCTTTGAGGGGCGAAATTTGTTCCTTTAAAAAGAATTCCTTGCAAACAAATACAACCTCCATTAAGCACTTTAAAAAAGCACTAAATAAAATAAAATGAATAGATATTATTACACTTGTATGAGAACTTTTATCCTTGTAGGTGCATTGGTCATGTCCATTTGTGTGGCTAATGCCGCTGCTGGTAAAAAAGAATTGGTTATTACCAGTTGTGGTGCCGTTGGCGATAGTGTAACCCTTAATACCAAGGTTATTCAGGCATCTATAGATAGTTTGTACAAGATGGGTGGTGGCACATTGGTGGTGCCTAAAGGTATATTCTTAACGGGTGCACTGTACCTGAAACAAGGTGTTGATGTACGGATAGAGGAAGATGGTGTACTGAAAGGCTCTGCCAATGTGGAGGATTATCCTGCCATAGATAGGCGCATAGAAGGACATATTGAGCCGCATTTTTGTCCGGCATTGATAAATGCTTATGGCATCAAGCATTTAAAACTAACCGGAAAAGGAACCATCCAAGGAGGTGGGCAAGTGTTTTGGACTGCCTTTCATACCAGAAGAGAACTCGATAAGAAAACAAAAAATCTAGATGTTTATCGTCCACAAAATCTGTTTCTGCAGGATTGTACCGACGCAATTGTAAGTGGATTGAAGTTGCGTTGCTCTGGGTTCTGGAACTTTCATTTATACCGCTGTAAGAATGTGACCATAGAGAACCTTGACATTCAAACGCCAAAGGGCGCACCGAGTACTGATGGGATTGATGTGGATGGTTGCCAATATATATACATAAAGGGTTGCTACATTTCGGTGGATGATGATTGCATTGCATTGAAAGGAGGGAAGGGCATCAGTGCATTGGACGATAAGGAACATAACCTGCCTACGGAGTATATTTATATATCTAACTGTACGTTCAACCTGGGCAATGGGGCAATTACATTGGGTAGTGAGGCAACCATTATCAGACACGTAAAAATGTCGGATTGTAAGTTGGAAGGTGCAAACCACTGCACCTTATTAAAGGTAAAAGTGCGCACAGATACGCCACAGACTTATGACGATATAACCATTACGGATATAGTTGGCAATGGTAATTATGCCATTATCGGACTTGCGGGTTGGTCGCAATATAAAGACACCAAGGGATTGCCAGATCCAGCACACACCGTATCAAACATCACCATCAAGAACGTTACAGGAACCTTTGCAGACTTTGGCGAGATAAACCCGCCAGATAATACAGAGATATCTAACATTAATTTAAGCAATATCCACATCAAGACCTTGTCTCCCAAATATAAGTACAACGTAGAAGGCAAGAAAGGGGTTACAGTGACGGATGTAGTAATAACCCAATAGGAGCACCATAAAATAAAGTGTAAAAGTTTTACGAGAACAGTATGTAGTTGATTCATGCAGGTTTATTGGCAGACTGTTTGTATAAATCAATTTAAACTTATTATCATGAAAAAGACTTTATTATTTGCTGCACTTATCATTGCCTTATTGATGGCAGATAATGTAAAAGCACAGGTGAAGGTTAATGTTAACTTTGATGTGAACATTGGAAGGCAGCCTGTTTGGGGACCTGTTGGTTACGATCATGTTGAGTATTATTATATGCCAGACATTGAGTGTTATTACTACGTACCAAGGCACAAATTCATTTATTTTGATAATGGTGATTGGATATTTTCATCTCAATTGCCCTACAGGTATAGTAATTACGATTTAGAACATGGATATAAAGTGGTGGTTAATGAATATAAACCTTACATGAATCATCCTTACTATAGGGATAAATATACAAGGGTTGTGGTAGAACACCATGATCTACAACCAGTAATTCGCGAAAGTAACGACCCAAGATACTATCAGATTAAGGAACATCCACACCACGGTGAATGGAAAAAATATAAGGAGAAATATGACCATGAAGATCATGACCGGGGCGAACATGATCATGACCGCAGATAAGAACCAGACTATTATCTCAAATAATTAACCCCACCTTCTATCTCATTTTATAATGAGGCAGAGGGTGGGGTTTTACTTTATGTATAATCACATTGACGCTATTCTTCTATTTAAAATCACGATGCTTTCCATATTCTTCCAATGATAATATAGGATTCTCCTCCTTATCCCTTTATCTACAACATAATTCCTTTATCTATAATTGTTTTTGATACATGGCTGGGTAACTTCGTTGTAATAGAATTGATCATCAAAAATAGAATGACAATATGGAAACGATAAATTGGAAGGTGGAGGGGATGACATGTGGCAATTGTGCATTGAGTATAAATAAGGTACTCAGTAAGCAAGGGATGCAAAAGGTGCAGGTAAACGCTGTAACTGGCGAGGTTATTTTTGATAATCCTGATGTGATAACCGCATTGGATACGGCGCGTAAAAACATTGCAGACCTTGGCTACAAGGTTGTGGATGAAACCCTTGCAAACGAACCAACCAGAAAGAAGTTTCTTGGTACTTATCTGGACAAATTCTGGTTTTGTCTTCCTTTTACATTGATATTGATGGTAGGGCATTGGGGCATGAGCTTTGGATTCCATTTCTTGCATAATGCATGGTTGCAAATGGCTATATGCTTACCGGTATTTGTTGTGGGCATGAAATTTTTTGGATGGAGTGCTTATAAAAGTCTTACCAAGGGCATCCCAAATATGAATGTATTGATTGCATTGGGGGCATCGGCGGCGTTTATTTATAGCCTGATAGGAACGATAATCGGCGACATGAATAAAATTTTCTATGAGACGGCAGCCTCTATCATCACCATTGTTTTCTTTGGTAATTGGATGGAAGAATACTCGGTAGCGAAGACAGAAAGGGCTATCCAAGAGATGACTAAGGTGCAAAAGGTAATGGCAAATATGATTGCATACGATGATGCACACAATGAAAACATCTTTTCTGTAGAGAATACGCATCTTAAAGTTGGTGACCTGATACTGATAAAAACAGGCGAGCAAGTGCCGATGGATTGTAAGGTATTGAGTGGGGATGCAGAAGTGAACGAGGCAATTATTAGTGGCGAAAGTGTGCCACTGTTTAAAAAGCAGGGCGATACATTGATAGGTGGAAGTGTATTGGCAAATGGTACGGTGAAATGTTATGTAACGGCTACGGGAAAGGACACGGTGATGAATGGCATAGTAACCATGATGAAACAAGCGCAAGGACAGAAGCCTCCCGTGCAACTGTTGGCAGATAAGATCAGTGCCATCTTTGTACCATTGGTGGTTAGTATTGCAGTGCTGACCATTGCCATCAACTACTTCTTTTTGCACCATACTTTTGAGGAAAGCCTGATGCGTAGTATCGCAGTGCTGGTTATCAGTTGTCCGTGCGCAATGGGTTTGGCTACGCCCGCAGCCATTGCAGTAGGATTGGGAAGGGCTGCAAAACATGGGATACTCTATACCCAAACAGAGAGTATGGAACTATTTGCACCGATTAAACAAATAGTCTTTGATAAGACAGGCACATTGACCACAGGAGATTTTAGGATTTCAGAGTTTGAGGTTTCAGGTTACAAGTTACAGAATACAAGTATTGATTCTCCTCTTTCGACTTTAGACGCTCAACTCTCGACTGATGTCTTCAAAAGCATCGTCTATTCCCTCGAAAAGTTCTCTAATCACCCCATAGCAAAGAGTATTGCTAAAGAATGGAAGACTACCGAGGTGATTAAATGGAAAAAGATAGAGGAGATAAAGGGGCTGGGCATGAAAGCCATTGATAAGGAAGGTAATATCTACATGATTGGTTCTGCCAAGATAGATGAGGCAATTGTTGACAAAAGCCACCACCTGTATGTAAAAAAGAATCATGATTTGATAGGATGGATAGATATTGCCGATGAGATAAGGCAAGAAGCTAAGACTGTGATAGCATTCTGCAAACGGGAAGGAATAAAAACAATCCTCCTAAGTGGCGATAATCTGGCTAAGTGTAAACTAGTGGGTGATGCGCTTGGTATTGATGAGATAATAGCCGAACAGACTCCACAACAGAAGCTGGATACCATAGAAAAGCTTTGCAGAACTACACCTACTGTCATGGTAGGCGATGGTATAAATGATGCGCCCGCATTGGCAAAAGCTACCATCAGTATCAGCCTTAGCTCGGCTTCGCAATTGGCCATACAAAGCGCATCGGTAGTGTTGATGAACAATGGTTTGCAAAAACTACCCATGGCCATGCAGTTAGGAAGGCATACCTACAATACAGTGAAGGGGAATTTGTTTTGGGCATTCTTTTATAATATCATCGCCATCCCTTTTGCCGCAGCAGGGTTATTTACCCCAACTGCGGGTGCATTATTGATGGGATTGAGCGATGTGGTATTGGTAATAAACAGTTTAAGACTGAATTGGAAGAAGGTGAGGTAATTTCTATTTGCTTTGCAATACAATCCTTATTTTTATCCATTACACAAACTCATCATTAATAAAAGCAATTGTCTTCTTCCACACAAATATTACAACAATACTGGCAGCATAGCAACTTTAGGGGCAATCAGGAAGCCATTATAGATGCTGTGTTGGCACGGCACGATGTGTTTGCCATGTTGCCAACTGGTGGTGGTAAGTCTATCTGCTTTCAGGTGCCGGCAATGGTGATGGATGGTATGTGTTTGGTGGTATCTCCATTGGTGGCATTGATGAAAGATCAGGTTGAAAACTTAACCAGCAGGGGTATCTCTGCAATTGCCATTTATGGTGGCTTGTCTACGCTTGATGTGGAGGTTATATTGGAAGATGTGGTGGCAGGACACTATAAGTTCTTGTATATATCGCCGGAAAGGATGGAGACCAACCTCTTCCTACAATACTTACCAAAGCTGGATTGTAACCTGATAGCAGTGGATGAGGCACATTGCGTAAGCCAATGGGGATACGACTTCAGACCACCTTACATGAAGATTGCCTTTCTGCGCAATGTATTAAAGACAGTACCCATCATTGCCCTCACAGCTTCTGCCACTGCCTTTGTGGAAGAGGATATTATTGATAAGCTAAAGCTGCGGAAGGTGAAGATCTTTAAGCAAAGCTTTGAGCGTCCTAATCTTTCTTATTCAGCCTTCAAGGTGGATAGTAAGATTAATAAAGCTATTGAAATATTGACCAATGTGCCTGGAAGTAGCATTATCTATACACGTAGCCGCAACCAAACACAACAGGTTGCACACTTGTTGACGTTGCAAAATATTTCTGCCGACTATTACCATGCAGGACTTACCCAAGAAGACCGAAGCAAAAAGCAGCAGAGCTGGATAGAGAACAGAACGCGCGTGGTAGTGTGTACCAATGCCTTTGGAATGGGGATTGATAAGCCTGATGTGCGTAGCGTATTGCATCTTGATATGCCAGAATGTGTGGAGAGTTATTATCAGGAAGCTGGAAGGGCAGGAAGGGATGGAGAGAAAGCGTACGCGGTGCTATTATATAATGATGCAGACATCAAGCGGATGGAGGAACTAACTGAAATAAGGTATCCATCGCTTGAGGTATTGAGTAATGTATATCAGGCATTGGCAAACTTCCTGAATATTCCGGTTGGTGTTGGGGAGGGCGAGTATTACGACTTTGACATCTCCACTTTCATCAAGAACTTTAAATTGAATGCAGCAGTTGTTGTTTCGGTATTGAAGGTATTGGAGCAGGAAGGACATCTATCGTTCAATGAAACAGTATTTCTTCCAGCAAAGGTTATGTTTACTGCGTCAAAAGATGTACTTAATGAATTGGAACAGACGCTTCCCCAATTGGATGCTGTTGCCAAATGTCTGTTGCGTGGATATAGTGGCATATACGATAACCAAGTGAGTATTTGGGAGAAGCGCATTGCCAAGACTTTGCGTATAAAGGAATCTGAAGTGAAGGAGAAACTATTGCAGCTACAGTCATACCGCATCATCCGCTATCAGCCACAAAAGGAAACACCACAGATACATTTTATATTGGATAGGGCGCCTGCCAAGTATATAAACATCAATCATCCTGCCTACTCGCGAAGGAAAGAGGCTTTTAAGAAAAGGGTGGATGATATGAAATGGTTTGCACTGATAGATGAACAATGTAGGAGCAAATACATTGCATTGTATTTTGGAGATGAAGAAGCGGGTTATTGTGGTGTATGTGATAATTGCCTGAAAAAGAAGAAGAAACCAGATAATACGGCAGAGCTTGCTGCCATACAAAAGCATGTGTTGAATTACCTGAATGCGGGTCACACTTCTTTCCTTACATTCTTTGAGGGCATGCCAGTTAAATCCCGTGATAGTGTGTGGAAAGTGATTGCGATGATGCAGGAGGAACGACAGATTTTTATAGACGAGAAGGGTGTGATGACGCTTATCTAAAAGGGCTGCCTCCATATTTTAGCTTGTTAAACTCTACCCTGGTCTGTTCTATTATCTTTCTATGATTATTTACAAAGTATTCTCCATCGGGTGCTACACCATTAATGCCAGCTAATCCTTCTATTGTCCATTGATAGTTTTCTTGGTCGCGCCAATGCCAGTTATCCCTTTGTATAAACTCTGCGGGGAAGATGTAATAGTGTCCAGATTTCACCAAGTAATAACTGTATGGAAACTTAGTTACATTGCTTGCCCAGTATTCTATTGTTTCCAATTGGGTTAATGTGGATGGGTCTATTATATATAAGTAGGTAATATTGTCTATATGCACAGGAAGTACTGTGGCTACGTGATAGTTCCAGGAATTGACGAGCGATCCATATTCCCCTTTAAGATAGAAACCACTAAAAACCCAGCCTTTATAGTTGGGTATCCGCCATTGATCCAACAATATACAGATGGCATTTGCCCTGTCTTCACAGTCGTTGTTGGCATCATTCCATCTAAAAAGCCAGTGGCTTTTAAAAAATTCGAATATGTAATTGGCTTCTCGTAAGGATACGGAATTATTCATGAATATGTTATCCGATAGGTCGTATTCAAAATATGTTTTATCCGTGTAGCCGTACATAGGTTTAAAGATAGGCATTTTTAGTTATGAATTATGAGTGATGAGTGATGAGTTGATTGAACTCATCACTCATAACTCATAATTCATAACTAATAACTGTATTCGTACATCACCTTGCCTTGAAATTGTTTTTGTTTGTTATAGCAGCTTTCGGTTTCTTTCAGTCCTTTATCATTGTAGGTGTATTTCCAAATCAGGTAGTCTGTACCGCCGCCAATGGTTTGCGTCATCTTCACAACCTTTCCATCAGTATCATAATCGTATATAAAATCGGGTAATAGTTTTCTTGCCAAATAATTAAACCGCACCACATCGGTCAACAAACCTGCATCGTTATAATAATAGTAATAGTTCTCGGTAATCTTCCCTCCGTTCTTCGTCCATTTTTCCTCCGCTACATTCCCTTTTTCATCATAAGTAAACAATACTTTCAGGGTGTCCTTCATTCCTTTTACCTTATACATTAGCGTTGGCAATCCTTTTTCATTGTACGACCATGTATGTGTTTCGGCAAGTATTCCCGCTGATGCAGCCGTATCTGATGATGCAGAAACTATGGATGTTATCCCTCCCTTTGCATTGTAGCTATAGGTGGTGGTGGTGGATAGTGTGGTGAATGTTTGTAGGTTACTGTTTGTGGAGGTAATCAACCTTCCGTTGGTATAAGTATTCTCCAGTATGGAGGTACTGCTGTTGGGGATAGATGTTTTGGTAACAATCTTTTTGCCATCATTCTTAATGGTTTGTTCTATGCCAAAGCCTTCTATTGTCTCGCCACGGGCATCGTAGTTTATCGCTTTTACCTGTTTCACTTTAGCAGCCACCAATAGTTTGTATTGCTCCGCACTTTGGTTATTGGCAACAATATCCGTGAAATAATACTGTGCAAACAAAGTGGGTGTAGCCAAGCAGACACAGATAACAAACAAGAGTATTTTCATAACCAGGCAATAATAATTCAAATTAATCTTAACCACAAAGAAAGCAATTATGAGATATGAAATATGAAGTATGAGATATGAAATATTACTCACAACTCATATTTCATATCTCATACTTCATATTTCCCTCAGCTTCTCCCTCAATTCCTTTACCCCTTCCACTGCACTTTTTTCTATCACTGTCAGATTATACAACGAAGCGGTATAAGGTATTCTTTTATCGATGATAAACTTTGGCGTTTGGTAAGGCGCATAATTTACCAATCCTGCTGCCGGATATACCTGCAATGATGTTCCTATCACCACAAAGATATCTGCCTGCCGCACTATCCTTGCCGCCACTTCTATCATGGGTACCTCTTCTTCAAACCATACGATAAAAGGCCGCAGCTGACTGCCATCCTCCGCTAGGTCTCCCACATTTATATCGCCCGTAATGGGATAGGTCTTGGTAATATCCTTCACGCTACGCATCTTAAATATCTCCCCATGCAGGTGTGTTACCTTGGTACTGCCACCACGTTCGTGCAGGTTGTCAATGTTTTGGGTGATGATGTGTACATCAAAATATTCCTCCAGATCTGCCAATGCTTTGTGTGCCTCATTGGGTTGCGCCATTGCCACATCGCGCCTTCTGTCATTATAAAACCGCAATACCAGTGCTGGGTTCGCCGCAAATCCGCGCGGCGTAGCCACCTCATACACATCATAACCTTCCCATAGTCCGTCGCTATCCCTAAATGTTTTCAGTCCGCTTTCCGCACTCATTCCCGCACCCGTCAGCACCACCAGTTTCTTCTTTTCTCGTTGCATAGTATCTATTAATCAGCAATCATCCATTGCTCAGGCAATAATCAAATCAAAGCTAAGGATGTTTTGGGATGTGGGGCAGAAGATTATATTCAATTACAGTCAATAACCATCAACGCTCCTTTACTTTGGCAAATTCTGTCTCTCCAGTAGCGTTATCCATCTTCTGCATCTCCAATTGAAAATTATATAGCTTTGATGTTATTCCCCAGTTAATGCTCGACTTAATGTAATAGGTATTCCCAAAATGAATATCCACATCTATTCCGGCAATATCCTTATACAAGTTGGATTGAAACTTATGCAACCCTTCCTTATATACCTTATATATATAGCCAATATTATTTTTCATTATGCACATGGCATTATTATCACAATAAACAACATAGTTGGCTAATGATAAAAAAACTTTGAGTGGTCTATAAACATATACCAAAGCATATTTTGCAGTATCCTTGGCAGGAGGCTTACCTATTATTTCTTTTATAGTTGTCTTTTCAAATAGTAGATTATTTGAAATGTTTGTTCTTTGGTTAAACCACATCGTATCAATAGAAATAGGCTTCTTATCCAGCTTGTCTATATATATGTTTATAAGGAAGCAGGAGTCTGTTATCTTGATTATTTCGTTTATGAAATTGTGCTTCTTTACAAATTTCCAATTGTCGATTATTATTTTCTCATTACTCGAAATACACTTTTGGCTCAACACACAATCCGAAAGCCATTTGTTTTCATAAAGCGTAGTATCGCCAGTTATAATATCTATATCCTTTTCAAAACCCTCAGACTGATAAATAATATATTGGTTTCTTAAGTTTTTGGGATATTGATAGAATATTCCCGCATGTAAATCTTTACAGGTAGGTAAGGATTGGGCATTTGAAATGACTACACCAAGTAGTAATACTAACAAAAGAGATAGTCTTATAGCTTATATTTAAGTTTTTTGTTTGATAAGAAATCGGCACAAACGCCCACCAAAACTGCGGTATCATTGCAAAGACCAGAAAGCTTGTGGAGAAAATACAAAAAAAATAGCCCCACTGAAGAATCAGCGGGGCTTCACGATTTCACCATCCAAAACCAAAACCTATCTTTAAGTGATAGTCATCAAATCTAAATCTCTCGACTTTCGACTCTCAACTTTTAACTGATAACTATTTATGCGC
>JANYEU010000389.1 GCA_025362915.1 Chitinophagaceae bacterium
GATAAAAGCGGCGAACCTTAGATTGAATTTTGCAGATGAAATGGTTATCCACTTCGGCATCATTCCTAGAAGTAACCGTTGCATATTTGTTATTAATGAATTGCCCGATTTGCAGGCAAGGATACAGGTTTCCTTGTTCAATATCTTACAAGAAGGGGATATACAGATACGCGGATTTAAACTACGGATGCCATTGGATATATTGTTTGTATTTACGGCAAATCCGGAAGATTATACTAACAGGGGTAGTATTGTGACACCATTGAAGGACAGGATAGAAAGCCAGATATTGACGCATTATCCTAAAAGTATAGAAACATCCTTAGCCATAACTGAACAGGAGGCGAACATTTTACCCGAACAGGCAAGTAGGGTAGAGGTGAGTGATCTGGTAAAAAGACTGATTGAACAAATAGCTTTTGAGGCGAGGAATAATGAATATGTAGATAAGAAAAGTGGGGTGAGCGCAAGGCTTACCATTGCTGCTTATGAGAATGCGGTGAGTGCTGCCGAAAGGCGTGCCATCATCCATAATGAAAAACATACGCAGGTTTGGATAAATGATTTGGCAGGTATTATTCCATCAATTACCGGAAAGATAGAATTGGTGTATGAAGGTGAGCAAGAAGGACCATATCAGGTAGCGGTGAATCTGTTGGATAAATCAATTAGGACGCAGTATATACAATATTTTCCTAACCCTGAGCAGGTCAAGAAGAGGAAACCCACTGGCAAGAAATCGATGGAAGAAAATGAGTCGGAGAATCCTTACAGGCAAATAACCCGTTGGTTTGATGCTGGCAATCATCTGGATTTAATGATGGACATGAAAGATGCTGATAAAATTGCAGCACTTTATAAGGTAGATGGCTTGTATGGTTTTGTAAAGAAACACTTTCATGCGGCAAACGATATGGAGAATGCCTTGCTGATGGAGTTTGTATTACATGGGTTGGCATCCTATTCTTTAATCAGTAAGAAATCTATTGATGGTAAGGTTTCTTTTACAGATTTGATGGGTAGTATGATTAATTTAAACGACCTGAGCTTTAATGATGATGATTTGACGGATGACGATTTTAGATAGGACAAATTGAGTGTTTACCGATTTAATACAGTGCCACTTATCCACATCGGGGTTTTAATGTTAATTTTTTGCATTGAGTAAATAACTTTTATTTTTAATTAACAAAAGCATCCTATTTTTACGGAACAAAAAATAAATTGTCTAATTATGAAAAAATTATTTTTACCTATCAGTGCTTTAATGGCACTATCAGTAACAGGAAATGCACAGAGTGCAAGAATCTTCGCAATAACCGGCGATGTAAAAGGAAATGTAAATTGGAATGCAGTTAGAGAAATCAAGGGAACGGATGGTACAGTGAAATCTACCATTTACACTCCTTCTGCAAAGCCAAGCCTAAGCTATCAGTCTTTGGTTAATAGAAACAAGACTCCAAATGGTGAGGCGCCATTCTCTGCCATCGCAGCAACTGGTTACGATGCAAAAACAAACAGGCTTTATTTTACAAATATGCGTGGTAATACATTAAACTATGTTGACATGAACGAAACGCAACTGACCGTTGTAAACAACGAAGATGCAGTTTTTAATACTGGCGATAAGTTCAAAAGTGAGGCTAATATTGTTACCCGTATGTGTTTTGGTGCTGATGGTGCAGGATATGCACTGTCTAACGATGCAGAACACCTAATCCGTTTTACAACCGATAACAGACCAATTGTTACCAGTCTTGGTAGATTGAGTGATGGTGCTAATAATGGTACTAAATCAATTCACACTGCTCCAACAAGTTGGGGAGGGGATATGGTTGGTGATGCGATGGGTAACCTTTATGTGATAAATATGCACAGTGATGTTTACAAGATAAACACACAACGTATGGTTGCTGATTATTTGGGAACCATTAAAGGTTTGCCAGAAGGGTTTACTACAAATGGTGCTGCCGTAAACGAAGATGGAGATTTGATAGTGAGTAGTGCTATCTACACTGAAAGTTATTTTAAAATAGATTTCAGTACTTTAACAGTTACTTCCCCAATAAAACCTGAGGGTGGCGTTTTCAATGCTTCTGACCTTGCCAGTTCTAATCTTTTATATCAATCAAAAGTATCTCCTCTAGCCGTTGCAATTACGGATAAGGTAACTATCTATCCTAACCCCGCCGTTGGAAAAACGTTTCAGGTTAATGTAGCTAATACCGTAAGTGGGAAATACACCTTGACTGTAACTGATAGTAAGGGAAGAACAGTTTTACAAAACTATACAACTGCTAATCAGGTTGCAAAAGTAAATTTACCTAAATCTACGCCTTCAGGTGTATATGTTTTGAAAGTAACCAATGCTGCTAATCAAGCAGTTTACAACCAAAAGATTGTTGTAGAATAGAAGATTAAACGAACAGTTTATTAATAAAGAGGCTACCGCAAAGTAAAATTTGTGGTAGCTTTTTTTATGGTTCAAATATTTATTGCTGACCATCCCGCTGAGCTGTAAGATTTCAAACAACAAATGCTAACATTCTGACTAGATGGCAGGGCTTCCAATTTTAGGGCTGGTTTGAACGATATGGTAATGCTGCCAAAGAACCAACCCTGCACTAATGATTATTACGTTTTTCATGATGTATTGACCCAGCAATGTAAAATCGTAAGGTATATGGGCAAATGTTTGCGATGGGAACAATAAAAAAGGGAGAAAGGTAAAAAACATGTGCATGAACATCAGTACCAATGCCTGCCGCATGAACCATTTAAAAATGAAAAGCAAGCCGATTGCACTCTCAAAGATAGCCAATAACATTAGCGAAACATGGTCTGGCAAAAGCTTAAAGGTCAAAGCCTTAATAGTAGCAATGGCCAGTTGCTCGGCAGGGCTGTAACCCCAAAAGAATTTCAGCAACCCAAACCAACAATAGATGATACCTATACTTGTACTAAGTAAATTAATAGACCTGAAATACGATTTACTTTCCATTATCCGATACAATTTAATAGCTACATGCAGACTCCTGTTTAATGGACATGTTTAACTGGAAAGGTATAAAATAACCTTAAAGGATTAGTTGAAAATAGGTTTCATTATGAACTTTAGGTAACCAATTATGCCAATCGCACGTGTTTCGCATTTATAGCAGATAGGCACATCTTCGCGGCTATTTGCGGATGTTAGCAAAGCGCATCCTGCACTGCTGATAAGAAAGGATTGCTACTTCTTTACTTTATTGGGATTCAAGATTCCTATCATTTGCTGGTTCTATTGTAACGTATTCCAGTTATAAACTGGTTTGACTAAACGAAACAAGTGAACAGCTATCGCAGAGCACTTGCTCCAGTGGATTTTTAGCAAAAAAACAGAACCTCAGCTACGTTCATTCTGGGGATACAATTCAACCAACCGCTTTATAAGGTACAGGATGAAAAAAGGTATTGGATATAAGGTCAGCCAAGGTTTACTTGGATAATGCCATTCGCAAAAATGGTATCCTATGTCTTGAATAATGAATTTTAAGATAGCTTTTAGGTAAATCAACAACCAAAGGGTACGTATATACCAAAACCTGTCAGTTCGCCAATACAAATCCCCTAGCAACCATAACATGAGTAAGGAGATAAGTAACACACCAGCCTTATATTCTTTCCACAAATCCATTTCCAATATTACGTTGGCAAGCGCGCTTACCAAAATAAAGATTAACATGATTACCATAAGCCTTAGAGTCTTGGGTTTCATACTTCGCCCATTTTTTGTAAGAACAATACCCAAAGTAAGAATATAAAGGAATATACAATGGTGGTGAACGCATAATGGTGGGCAAAATCCATCCATTCTGGCTTGTTAAGATCTAGCCATGCAAGTGCGGCACATCTACCGATATTGAGAATAAAGATAGAAACAATACCTAATACTGAATAGACCAGTTTCCGTACCACTGTA
>JANYEU010000270.1 GCA_025362915.1 Chitinophagaceae bacterium
TGTGTGTAGGATAGAGAAGTGCTTATATGAAGACAAAATGGCGTTTTATTTTGCGAAATAATGTTTATTTTTCTTTATTGATTGAAATACCAAGTATTGGACTTTTAATTGCTGCTTTTAGCATATCAAATTATCTAGATAAGGACGAAATAATTAACCGCCCCCTCATTTTCTTAGTTTCTTAGACATTCGAGCAGTATTTAATCATTTTTTTAAATCGTCGGTCATGGGAAAGAAAAAGTATCCACTATTTGTAAATAAGTTTGAGGCTGCCACCCGGAACAGCTACACCAACGCAAATTATGTTTTCAAACAACACGTGGACAGTCTGTATGCAGACAGTGCCACATCGCCCATAGCACTCACCTGCTACAACCGGGCAAAACCCAAGTACGATCTGTATCAGGCTTCGCACACCACCCACTCCAGCCAGTCGGGTACACAGGGGGGCAAAGTGCAGACCATGAAGGTCACATTAAAGGGAATGCCGCTTCATGTGGACGATTGGGAAGCGAAAATAAGAACAGTGTATGCCATAAATAGCGAAGAATATAAGATATTATTTCCTAAAGGAAAGGCCTCATTTAATACTGGCAGCCAACAAAAGAGGGTGGATGCAGTGGAAACACTGTTGCTAAGCATTGGTGCAGATGCTAGCCTTGCAGCAGTAAAAGTAATTATTCAGGCTTTTTACGATGCCATGTTTGCGGCTTATAATGTAAAAGACGTTTCTAAAAAATCTACAAAAACCGATAGCAAGGCAATAGAAACCGCACGCATAAATATGTGCAATGTGATGGAAGGCAACTATGGGTTGCTATTGGATGCTAACCAAGATGAACCAGCATTGGCTTCAAAGTATTTTGATGAAGCCTATATGAGCAATACATTGCAAATGAGCTTCGACCTGACAGTGAAAATATCAACTACCAAGACTGCCATCAAGCGCACGTATGTAAAACCTCTTACACAGAAATTTCAGATAACCAATAGAACGAATACAGTATTGAAAGGATTTTTGTCGGCGAAAAGAAATGGCTTGATTGGATTGGTATTTGTAACCATTTCACCATCGGGTGTGGGTACCTACAACCTGACAGATATGGGTGATAATGCCACACAGAAATTTTTGAATATCATGAATACTGATGATAAAATAAAGGCAGATATAACCATTAACGTTTTGTAGAATGGAGTTATTGACAATAAGATGTTAGTTAAATAATATATCTATTCTCAACCCCGTTTATACATCATCAACCAGAAAGCAATATTATTTTATCTCCAAAAGCCCCACTTTACTGTGTTTATTTATTTTACCCACATTATTACCTACGGGCATAGGGTTGCTTAAATCAATGGCTATCACTTGCCCATTCTGTACATTCTCATTGGTAAAAGATTGTACTATTCCGCCAGACATATCCATTATTGCTATCACGGCTATGCTACCCATAAATCTTAATATAGGGATATAAAGAGTAAACTATAAGGCTTTGCATACCTTTTTAGGTTGAAAGAAACATTTATACCCCATAAACTTTATTTTCGTGCCGAACAGGAATTATAATATAGGAGGAAT
The DNA here is from genome assembly GCA_025362915.1 of Chitinophagaceae bacterium. Classification (GTDB taxonomy): domain Bacteria; phylum Bacteroidota; class Bacteroidia; order Chitinophagales; family Chitinophagaceae; genus Parasediminibacterium. The sequence goes on from JANYEU010000270.1 coordinate 1,583, forward strand.
TATGTTTGATGTAGAAAAGATTACAAGGGATAATATCAAGAATTTAGTGGCGTATTCATCAGCCCGTGATGAGTTTAGCGGTACTGCCGATGTATTCTTGGATGCCAATGAAAACAGCTTGGGCAGTCCTTTGCTAAAGTGGTATAACCGCTACCCAGACCCTCACCAAAATGCTGTTAAGGCTGCTTTAAGTACAATAAAAGGTATTACTACAGAACATGTTTTTTTGGGTAATGGCAGCGATGAGTGTATAGATTTACTTTATCGTTGTTTTTGTAATCCTGGTAAGGACAATGTGGTTATATGCCCCCCCACTTATGGCATGTATCAGGTAAGTGCCAATATAAATGATGTGGCACTAAGGATTGCCCCATTATTAGATGACTATCAACTGAACCTTGCCCATATTGAAACCCTGATAGATGAGAATACGAAGATAATATGGCTCTGTTCGCCCAATAACCCCACAGGAAATTCGCTTAATAGGGCTGATATAGAAACGGTGCTGAACAATTTTAATGGATTGGTGGTGATAGATGAGGCATATATAAACTTTGCCAAACAAAAGACTTTCATTCAGGAATTAGGAGAATATCCAAACCTTGTGGTGCTACAAACATTCAGTAAAGCATGGGGATTGGCGGCACTGAGATTGGGGATGGCATTTGCATCGAAAGAAATCATATCCATACTTAATAAAACAAAACCTCCCTACAATATCAACCAAGCCACACAGGAACTGGCCTTAAAGGCATTGGAAGAAGTGGGCATGGTGAATGATATGATTTCTGAAATTGTGGACATGCGCAATGCCCTTGCCGATGTATTGAAACAAGTGCCTACTGTAGAAAAAGTCTATCCATCAGATGCTAACTTCTTATTGGTCAAGATAAAGGATGCACATAAAGTATATGAATTCCTACTTACAAAAGGGATTGTGGTACGTGATAGAAGTAATGTAAAGCTTTGCGAAGATTGCCTACGTATAACCATTGGAACAGAAAAAGAAAACACTATTTTGGTAGATGCATTGGCAGAGTATCTAGTTATGAGTTATGAATGATGAGTTATGAGTAGATAAATGCACTTACTCATAACTAGACACCCCATCGATAGGTACTAATGTTCAAACCTGCCAGATCTAGCACCCTATCAACTACTGTAGCGGCGACTTCTTCAATGGTTGTTGGGCAACTATAAAAAGATGGGGTTGCCGGGCATATAATACCTCCTGCAAGTGTTACTGTCTCCATATTCTTGATATGAATCAGGTTATAAGGTGTATCCCGTACCATCAATAGTAGTTTTCTTCTTTCTTTTAGAATTACATCAGCGGCACGTGTAACCAAATCATCACTGATTCCATTAGCTATCCTGCCCAATGTTCCCATGCTGCAAGGGGCAACAATCAT
>JANYEU010000444.1 GCA_025362915.1 Chitinophagaceae bacterium
CTGTAATCGTTATGCAACGCAAATCCAGCTATATAGTTCATGGCTTCATCTTCAGATACATAGCTTGTTTTTTTACCAATCACTACAGCCAGTTCCACTTCCCAATCGGTTTTTTCACTCCCCCTAGGTATAATAAGATCATCGTTGCAACCTACAATGGCAGAAGTTGACTTAAAGAAGATAATGGGTTCTGCGGGTAAAGCCATATTGCTCTCGGCGGCATGATCGGCATAGTTCAATCCGATACACACAATTTTAGATGGCCTTGTAGTAATAGGTGCCCACCTTGCTGATTCGTCCACTATGGGTGCTGTTGCTCTATTTACCGCAAACCACTTTTTTAGTTTATTAATGCCATCGTTGGCAAAGAAATCCTCTGTGTAATCCTGCCCAAAACCACTGGCATCATAACGTTTACCATCTTCGTATATGGCTGGCAGTTCCTGCCCAATGTTCCCAAACCTAGTAAGTTTCATATATTATTCTTTTTGTTAGTTATTTAATTCTTAGTTATTTAAAGTAGTAAATCCGCCATCAATAGGATAGTCGCAACCAGTTATAAAACTTGCTTCGCTGCTACAAAGGTAGAGGGCAAGCGTGGCTATTTCTATTGGCTCTGCCATGCGACCTATCGGTTGAGACTGGGATAGTTTTTCAAACATTTCTGCTTCCTTACCTTCATAATTATTTTTCAAGAATCCATCTACAAAAGGGGTATGCACCCTTGCCGGGGAAATAGAGTTACAGCGTATGTTTTCCTTAATATAATCCCTTGCCACACTCATGGTCATGGCTTTGATGGCCCCTTTGCTGGTGCTGTACACAAATCGGTCTGCAATACCAACATTGGATCCTATGGAAGCCATATTGATGATTACGCCACCATTTTCCCTAAGTTTAGGGATGGTTGCAAAGATGCAGTTATATGTCCCTTTTACATTTACAGCCATTACTTTATCAAAGTCAGCTTCAGAAGTGGTGTCGGCTTTGCCAATATTGGCTATGCCCGCATTGTTGATTAAAATATCAACTTTCTCTAATGCTGAAATAACTGCTACTACCTGCTGCTGGTTGGCAACGTTGCAACTATGGGCATAAGCCTTGCCACCTGCAGCGGATATTTCTGCCACGGTCTGCAAGGCATTTTCCTCACTTAATTCTATGATGTGGATGGTTGCACCCTGCTGTGCAAACAATATGGATATAGCCTTTCCAATGCCGCTGCCACCACCTGTAATTACTGCTGTTTTATTATCTAATCTGAACATTTTTATTATGAACTTAATGTGTAAGAGATAAGATTGTATTTCTTTTCTTCCAGTTCGGATATCAAAATGAACTAAATGGATATCCGAATCACCTAAAAGGATATTCAAATGATCTGTTTGAATATTAGAATGACCAAAAAGAATATCCAAATAATACATTTGGATATTCTAATCAACCATTCGGATATCCTTTTCAACCTCTTGGATATTCATAATGAGAGGAAACAAGTCTATCAACCGCCTTTTTTGAAGCTATTCTATAAGGAGTACTGCATTAATAGCAGCTATTACTACCTAATAACTAATCAGCCTTTCTTTTTTCATGGCATTCCAAAAGGCTTCGGGTATTTTCTTTGTAACCATGTCTATGTTAGACTTTATCTTCTCTGGAGTAGAAGTACTCAATGCCACACTTGTAACACCGGGTATATTGAACCCAAAGCTGAAACAAGCCTCTGCCGGGGTTATCTTAAAATCTTCGCAAAGTTTAAAGAACCTATCCCGCCAACCATACAATACTTCCCCTTCTTCGGAAGTCTTGTCTATATACCTATAATTATAATGGTCGCCACCTATCAGGAATCCTCCATTGAAAACCGCAGAATTGATAACAGAAACTTCTTTTTTATGAAGCTCTGCAATAAAGTTTATCAACTCTTTCGGATGGCTATGAAGGGTAAGGCTATTAGCAATCATTACCCAATCTAAATCAATATCTTGTGAGATGCGTTGTATTACTTTCCATTGTTTTGAACCTACACCAATAGAACTTACTTTTCCTTGTGCCTTCAATTCTGTTAATGCATGATAAGCTTCGAGTATATCATTGTATAATTTAGCCTCCTCTTCTTTTGTTGTTGCAGTGGCCAAATATTCATCAGGATCGTGTACGGAAGCCATCTGCGAAGAATAATCACCTAGCAATTCATTACCTTGTTCAAAACAATCCAAGATACCTTGATAGCTTATTCTTTGCACTGCATCATGATTGATATTTACCCAAATACCCTTCTCAAAGGTCGGTTCTGGAGTAGTAAGCGGCACCTGATACCATGCCAGCTTATTGCTTATCAGTACTTCATCTGGCTTTACCTTTAAATCTTTTAGGCATTTACCCAACACTTCCAATGCAAGCCCTGCACCATACTTACCTGCACTATCAAACATAGGGAACCCTTTTGCATGGATTACACATTCTTTTACAATGGCTAGTTTTGTTTCATAAGGAATTTCATGGTATATATTACCTAACCCACTTGTACCAAAGATTACCGGCGGTAGTTGCACCTTGTTTTTATTCATTTGCTTAGTTTTAAACCGTGAATCGTTATTCGTAAATCGCAAGGTATAGACCGCATATTACCTATTGCCCTTATCATAAATTATAAAATCTACTTGCATTCTGATTAAAGAACTGGTTCTTTTCATCCAATGAAAAAGAAGCAAAATAGTCCTCTACAATACCAATCATTTGCCCATAAGATGCTGCCACCTCACATACTGGCCAATCTGAACCAAACATCAAACGTTTCGTGCCAAAGGCTACTAACACTACATCAAGATAAGGAATAAAGTTGCTAGATTGCCATTTTTTATAATCCGCTTCTGTAACCATGCCACTCAGTTTGCAAAAAACATTTTCGTGTTCAGACAAAGCTATCATCCCTTTTGCCCACTCATCAATCAACCCCGCCTTTATGTATGGCTTGGCAATATGATCTATCACAAAAGGTTGGTTAGGAAATTGTTTCACCAATTGCAATGCAGCTTCCAGATGTCTGGGTAATATAAGAATATCGTAGGTAAAGTTGTATTCTTTCAGTGCGGAAATCCCTCTCAGAAAGTCAGGTTGCAACATAAAGGCAGGCTCCTCGCCTTGCAATACATGCCTGAAACCCTTTATGTTTTTGAACTGTGCATAATGTTCCAACCGTTCAGCAATATTTTCTGCCCGCAAATCAACCCAACCAACAATACCTTTTATTAAATCATGTTCTTCAGCAAGTCCTAACAAGAAATCTGTTTCTTTTTCTGTTTGGTCTGCCTGTACCGCAATAGTACCCACCACACTATTTTTTTTAAGTATGGGCGCAAGGTCTTGTGGCAGAAAATCCTTTCGGATAACAGCCATTTCATCATCAATCCAACTATGCTTTTCTGGCTCGTAGTGCCAGAAGTGTTGATGGGAGTCTATGTATTCAATGTTTACCATACGCATGTTAGTTGTTATCGTTCAAATAAAATAGTTGATTCATCGGCGTCCATTTTTCGCCAAAAATAATAATGGCATTTACTCCTTGCCAAAATCATACAGCCTTTTTACTTCATTGGCATCCAAAAGGCGGTCAAATATTTGTACACTACCTGCAACAACTGGGTGACCCACAAAAAAATCAAGCGCATCGGTAGCAATATCTTTAGAGCCAATCCCCTTGGCTACTTGTTCACCATTAAGGTAGAGTCCCGATTCATTTTCATTGATGCTTAATACCACAAATTGCCATTTACCTATTTCCACTTTTCCTCCAGAAAGCTTATTCGGTCCTGCGCGCAATGTACCGTTACTTATTTCGCAGGAAACTGTTTTATAACTCTTACCAAAAGCTGTATATCCTTCCTTGCTGAATAGCTTTCCATTCTTCTCGTTTGTTTTAAACCATACAGCAACGGTTAACGCATTCTCACGCATCTTTAAATCATACAATTTAAAGGCAGCCTTTATTGGGGGGCGAGACACATTTACATCTACCAATCTTGCCGTTTCTGTTTCTACTGACTGAGAAGACAACGCCTTGTTATTACGCATTCCTACAGCCACTGATGAGCTAGCTGCAACCCATATTTTATAGTAAGCATTGATGGGATAATCGCCCATGTTACCATCCCATTTACTAAAATCAAACTTACCCAAAGAGCCAGCTTCTGGTATCTTCACCAAATTAACGTCTATCTTGGCAGGTAGCGTCAAGGCTTTTCCATTACTGAACACAGCAGCACTAATAACAGTAGTTTTTGATACAGTAAATGGTGCTGTATATGTAGGCGAACTTGCAATTGGCACAGTTCCATCCAACGTGTAACATATCTCTGCCTTCTTATCTCCTTTAAAATCTAGACTAAACTTAGTAGGCGTATATATTTCGTACAAAGTAAAGGCAGTTGGTTTTCTTTCTGGAAGAATAGAAACCAAGGAAGGTCTTGATAGATTATCGCCATTAAGGGAAACAGTTTGTCCGTCTGGGAACACAACTTTACAAGCAGGTTCACTAGGGCCAAAGCGAAGGGAGATGGTATGCCAGCCCTGTTCTAAATCTAACTTTCCATTTAGATAACGACCATAAACACCTCGTTGAGCTGTAATACGATTGTCTATCCTAACCTGATTCTGGCAACTAGCCTGCAACGCACCCAACGGACCAGCTTCTCCATTACGCATGGGCAACTTGAAGGAATAGGTGCCATCAATAGGGGCATAGAAATAACCATCATACACGCGAACAGTATTGCGGCTACTCGTAGCTTCCATTATGTTTGTACGCTCACTATGAATGGGTGTAGCAGCTTCAATATCTAGGAAGTCATTATCCCTACGTTTACCACTGCGGTCATAGATTGTTAAATCAAGCCCAGGTTCTAGTAAGGGAACACTTTTTAAAGCATCCAATAATATTGGCACTCCATTCGGAATAGGATCAAATACTTTCTCATCTTGTTTAGTAAATCCTAATACATCATCTTTCAACGCATCGCTTGGAATAGATTGAAATACACCACCATTGATAGCATAAGTAACTTCTAATGGCATGGGGTCGAGACTATTGATATTCCAAAACAATGGGTCACAAACCACAAGGTTCAGGTAATGCCAACCCTTATCCAATGACGCTTCTCCCTTGCGATGTGCTTGATTTTGATGGAATACACCTGTGGCTTCTATCACCGTTTGTTTTCCTAACTCAAACAATACAGGACCACAAGAATTAATATCAAACGTATAAACGCCCTTCTCTTTTGCATAATAATAACCACTAAACCGATAAAAACCCTTGCATTGTTCCTCTAATGGATGGGTTGGGGTAACTTCTGGCAGTTCAAAACCAACCACTTGCTTGGTCATTATTGGCTTCTCCTTGGCTACATCAGGCATCATAATCCTTTTAGCATCAAAGAAGCCTTTATCGTTATAAAGCTTTGTATTAATCTCGTAAACCCTAGCCAATAAAGCTCCTTTTGTTCCTTTGGGTTCTTGTGCAACTGCGTTTTCGGCAGGAGTAGCTATAAACTTAGCAGTAAATGTTTCACTCTCTTGTGCACCTGCCTCCCAAGTAGGGTCTATGGTTTTTGATTTAAAGGTGCAATTATTCTTCACCACAATATCCCTTTCGTAGATAGATGAAGTGGCAGTTGGTTCTGTACCATCCAACGTGTAATGAATTTGTGCAGGGGCACCTACTCGTTGCAATTGCACATTCAGACTATCACAAACCAAATAGGCAGGCACTTTATCTGCATTGCGGGTGTAGCGCAAGTCATTCTGATTAAAGGTTTCGCCTCTTACAATCAAATTGGGTCTAGTAGGTTTAGCCACACTGGTTGCCGCTTCGTTACCATTTCTTTTCAACTCGAATACGGTGCGTCCACCATCGGTGGTATTAAAGTTATACACGTCCCTCTGATTCTTAAACTCTATAGTCAATTGGGTTCTGTCTCTGTTCCACGAAGTTTTAGGTACTTCCTCTCCATATTTATACGGATACACCAAAACCTTAAACTCTGGCGACACCGCCCTTGCAGGGATGGTGACCAAGGCATATCCCTCAAACTTTTCCAGCTTGGGTACAGGGAAACCATAATCTGTCTTCCGCCACAATACCCTTATCAAACACAGAGGGTCGCCTTTCTTTAACAATAACTTACCTGTCTTGGCATCTTTTGCAATGTCGCCTTTAGCCAAAACAATATCATCCATCCGATTATCGGAAGGCTCTGTGTTTTGAAACTGTACTTCTGGAGTAGCTACATCAGCCAGAACCGCATCTACTGGCACAGATATATTCCAATCGAACTGGTGTAACTGATTATCTTTCTTGGCATCATCAATTACTAACAAGTATGGATTATCTCCCTTTGCAACTTGTACAGTCCGATAGGCTTGTTCCATCGTATTCCAAGGTCTGTATCCTTCCACCAACCTTGTTTCTGCACTCCATGGACCATAATCTGTATGTGCAAAGCCATCAGTATAACGAATGGTTCCCGGATGGAAAGCAATCTGTATGTTTCTGTCCAAATCGAAATTACCTTCTGCAAACGGAGCATAGTAAGGAATCTTAGCAGATGGAAACGCCAATGGATGCACTTGCATGCTCTTATAAAACGAATAGCCATTCTTGCCGTCACCCACTGCCACTACACCAGTTGGTGTTTCATGAATACCTAACCAAGTGCCGGGTGCAGGTGGCCAATGACATCCCTTACCATCAATGGTGAGCATATTTTGTAAGAAAGTAGCTTTGGTAGCCAGCATATTGTTATCCTGAATCCAGTTTACGCCATCCTTCCAAAGGGTGAGGCGGTTGTTTTCAGAGCCTTCATGTCCGCCATAAAAGAAGTCCTGCTTGCACACAAACCCTACATGCAAATCTTCTTTCTTCCAGCTATTGCGCACATCCACATAGCCACGCATACTATCCTGCCATGTGGTAGGAAGGTGTAGGCGATTGATGTTATCCTGATCCGCCCAATCAATCTTTTTACCATTATTCACGATGCCATCATCTGCATACAATAACAATAATTCATTGCAAATACCAACAGGATTAGGCCATTTAGCATTGGGGTCTGTGAGGAAAGGATGCGTTGTAAAGGTGGACTGATACAAGAAGTCTATGTATTCATCTTTGGGATGATAATAGTGCATCATCCAGATAACGTGGAAGGCAGAAGCACGCATCTCATCACGGATATGCCACACACCATCCTCCCAACGGATGGCCGCCCTGAAGAAGTTCATCTTCGCTTGCAGGTGATCGTGCATCAACAGGTTTCTTTGGCGCAACCCCACGGCTGTAAATGCTGCCACATTCAACCAGCCTTTGATAGATTCATAGCACATGCCATCCTTATCCAAATACCAGCTTAGCATCGAATTAGCTTTATGACAAGCCAGATCAAACAGTTTCTGGTCGAAACCTTTCTGCCCTTCTATCAACAGCATCAACCGTATATATTCCATCCCAAAACCCTCGTGATTGTTAATCATCTGATGGTCTGGCACTATCATAAAGTTGGAGATACGATGCTTGCAAATGCGTGCAATGATATCATTGGCCGATTGTTGTTCTTCGGGCGTCATCCAATCGTGCAGGTAATCATAATCCAACAAATCCCATATCTCACTCGGTGGATCGGGGTTTCCAGAAGCCACTACAGATCTTTCTGCCGCCCAAAGATTGTCCCTGTCGGCTTGTTTATCCAACGCAGTAATCTTAGGGTCTAGGCTTTTAATCTTGGCCACCAACTCCTTTGCCAACTGTTTTCCTAAACTATTATCCTTGGTAACCAATGCATAAAAGGCACTCTTACTGGTGGTCACTCGCTGCCACATACTCCTGAAAGC
>JANYEU010000022.1 GCA_025362915.1 Chitinophagaceae bacterium
GGTATGAAAAGCAGGAATAAGGGGCCTTGATGACAAGGAAAAACAGGAATAAAACAAAGGGTGAAAACAAGAAGCAGTAGTAAAAAACAAAGCTGTATCCTTGCATAAGTAATAACCCAAATTACAGTAAACAAATATTAATATTAACACCAAAAACTGTCAAGTAATTTCAGGAGGGGTCAAAGTTTTTACAAAAGGATGCCAAGTTTATCAAAAACTCATCCATGTTCTCCTACACAGTTAACTGTTTTGCCAAAACTCACCCATGTTTCTTGTAAACAGTTAACTGTTTATCAAAAACTCACCTGTGTTTCTCGTAAACAGTTAACTGTTTGTCCAAAACTCACCCATGTTTTGCATAAACTTGGTTACCTTTTGTAAAAACATGACCAAGGTGTGGTTTTGGCAGTAAAAAGCCTCTTTTCTTTTAACATTCGACGCTCAACCTTCGACTAAAGTAATCCCAACTCCTTAGATTTGCCGATTGTAAACAGAACGATTATGAGTAAACATGCTTTCATATTTCCTGGTCAGGGATCTCAATTTAGTGGTATGGGAAAGAACCTGTACGAAACCAATGAAGCCGCAAAGGCACTGTTTGAAAAGGCAAATGATATATTGGGTTTTAGAATCAGCGATATGATGTTTTCTGGTACTGACGAACAATTAAAACAAACCAACGTAACCCAACCCGCCATTTTTATTCATTCAGTAATTGCTTTTAAAACATTAGCGGAAGCAAAACCAGATATGGTGGCAGGGCATTCGCTAGGAGAGTTTTCTGCGCTGGTGGCTAATGGCACGCTAACCTTTGAAGATGCATTAAAGTTGGTAAGCATTCGTGCAAATGCCATGCAAAAGGCTTGCGAAATAAAACCCGGCGGCATGGCGGCAGTGTTGGCATTGGCAGATGATATTGTGGAAAGGATATGTGCAGAAATAAAAGCCGAAACAGGCGAAGTGGTGGTGGCAGCAAACTATAATTGCCCCGGACAATTGGTGATTAGTGGTAGTGTGGAAGGTATAAATATTGCTTGCGAAAGAATGAAGGCTGCAGGTGCCAAGCGTGCATTGGTATTACCGGTGGGAGGTGCATTTCATAGTCCATTGATGGCTAGTGCTAAAGATAAATTAGCGGCAGCAATAGCCAATACAACATTCAATACGCCTAATTGCCCCGTGTATCAAAATGTGGTTGCCAAGGCAGTGACAGACCCAACAGAGATAAAACAAAATTTGGAAGCACAACTTACCGGTGCAGTCCGCTGGACACAATCGGTGGAGGCAATGGTGGCAGATGGCGCAATAAACTTTACAGAAGTGGGTCCAGGAAAGGTATTGCAAGGATTGGTGCAAAAGATTTACAGGGAAGCGGTGATTGTTAGTTACTAGTTTCAGGTTTCAGAATACAAGTTACTGGTAACTTTAACCCCTATTTTAAACACTTCTCCGTTAAATTTGCAGCTTTAATAGTGTCGGTTTGTACCGAAAACAATACTTCTCTACCAATGAGCGATGAAATAAAACACGAATGTGGTCTTGCTTACATAAGACTCCGAAAACCTTTCTCTTATTACCTACAAAAGCACGGAACAGTAATGTATGGCCTCAATAAGCTGTACCTACTGATGGAAAAACAACATAACCGCGGGCAGGATGGTGCTGGTATTGCTGCGGTGAAACTGAATGTAGAGGCAGGTTATCCTTATTTATCGCGACTGAGAAGCAATGCCACGCAACCCATTGTAGATATATTCAGCAAGGTAAATGGTGAGGTGCAGGAACTGGCAAAATACCAACCGGATATAATGAAACATCCCGGGTTAATGAAGGGGCATGTGCCTTATTTGGGCGAGTTGTTGCTTGGTCATTTGAGATACGGCACGCAGGGACGGAATAGTGTGGATTTCTGTCATCCTTTCATTAAAAGGGATACACAACCAGGTAGAAATTTGGCATTGGCAGGCAACTTTAACTTGGTAAATACCGATGAACTATACGAATCATTAAACATTACGCCAGGAGAATTTCAAAAGCAAAGCGATCTGGCAGCCATGATGGAAGTTATACATAGTTTTCTGATTAAAGCCGATGCGGAAGCCCCTAATAATGCAGCTTTGTCTGAAGTATTACAGAAATCTATCCCTCTTTTTGATGGTGGCTTCACTGTAGGAGGGCTTATTGGTAATGGAGATAGTTTCATTTTTAGGGATGCACATGGCATTCGTCCTGCGTATTATTATATCAATGATGAGGTGATTGTTGCAGCAAGCGAAAGAGCCTCTATCCGTACCACTTTTAACGTGGGTGAGAATGAAGTGGAGGAATTGATGCCCGGAACGGCACTTTTGGTGGATAGTGAAGGCAATTATAGGATAGAACAGATAGTGCCGGCTAAAGAACGTAGGGCTTGCAGTTTTGAACGCATCTATTTTAGCCGTGGTAGTGATGAAAAAATATATCGCGAGCGGATTGCACTCGGTTATCACCTTAGCAAAAGGGTATTGGAGAGTATTAGTTATGATTTGAAGAATGCTATCTTCTCTTATATCCCCAATACTGCCGAAGTGGCCTTTTACGGTTTGGTAAAAGGAATGGAAGATTATCTTAACCAAATTAAGGTAAAAAGAATACTTAGCTGGGGCAATGATATTACCGAGGAAAAGTTGCAGGAGATGATTACCCGCAAGATCAGGCAGGAAAAGATAGCCATTAAGGATGTAAAAATCCGCACGTTCATCACACAGGATAGTAGCCGTAACGAAATGGTGCAGCACGTGTACGACATTACTTACGGAACAGTACGCAATCATGAGGATACGTTGATTGTGATAGACGATAGCATTGTGCGCGGTACAACCTTGAAGGAAAGTATTGTGAGAATGCTTGCCCGATTGAAACCTAAAAAGATTATTGTGGTTTCGTCTGCGCCGCAAATTCGTTATCCTGATTGTTATGGGATAGATATGAGCAAAATGGGCGACTTTATCGCTTTCCGTGCTGCAATAGAATTATTGACAGATCGGGGAATGGAAAGTGTGCTTACCGATGTTCAAAACAAATTAAAGGAACTGGAAAAGGCTAATCTATTGCATACCGAAAACTTGGTTAGGCTGGTTTATAAACCATTTACTACGGAAGAAATTTCTGATAAGATAGCCCAATTGATTACGCCGGAAGGCATCACTTTTCCAGTGGAAGTTATTTATCAAACCATTGAAGACCTTCATGATAGTTGCCCTACCAATACGGGCGATTGGTATTTTACTGGAAACTATCCTACACCCGGCGGCAACCGTGTGTGCAACAAAGCTTTCCTTAACTACATGGAAGGTAAGAATGTAAGAGGATATTAAGTAAGTATTACAATACCCACGCGCCATATACACGTAAGGCAATCCCAATGGGGTTGCTTTATTTTTTATACTACTGGGAGTTTTTATTAGATGCATTGTAATGCGTCTCTATGTTTTACCTTATTTTCGGAACTTCTATTTCAACAGCTCATTAAGGAGAAGTAGATTAAAGTTGACTTTATGGTTACAGAAAAATTACAGTCTGTTGTGTGCATTATAGGTGCTGGACCCGCAGGTTCAAGCACGTCTATCTTTTTGAGCAAGTTAGGTATTAAACATATCATTATTGATGCAGCAAGTTTTCCTAGAAATAAGGTTTGCGGTGATGGACTGGATATGAAATCTATCAGGATGCTGAATCAGATAGACCCCAATATCTTTCAAAATGAAATTCTAAAAGACCCAAGCTTTACACCTTGTAATGGGGTGAGGCTTATTCATCCGTCCGGCAAGAATAGGGACTATGTAATTGATAAAACAAAGGTCAAAGCGCACTATCATCCTTTTTATGTGAGCAAAAGAATGGACTTCGATCACTTTCTAGTGAAAAAGATAGATAAAACCTTTGCCAACCTACTTCTTGAAACCAAGGCCAAGACAATAGAGAAAACAACTGATGGCTGGAAGATTATTGCAGAAAATAAAAACGTGGAGTTTGAGATAACCTGTAAACTACTGGTCGGTGCCGATGGCGACCACTCGATATTATTGAGGCATTTAGGGGAAAGAAAAATAAATAGAAAGCATTATGCGGGTTCGGTTCGTCAGTATTTTAAAGACGTTGAAGGCACTCATTCAGAAAACTTGCTGGAGTTTTATTTCCCGCCAAAGTATCCCTTTTCCTATTTCTGGATTTTTCCATTGCCTAATGGCGAAGTGAATGTAGGCTACATAATGGTGAGTAAATATGCTTCGGAAAACAACCATAATATCCGGAAAATATTTACAGAACTAATCACTACCGACCCAATCTTGCAACATCGCTTTGCCAATGCAACACCTGTTGGTGAAGTTGAAGGCTGGGGGCTTCCATTGGCCTCATTGGAAAGGAAGGCTTATGGCGATGGTTGGCTCTTGGTGGGTGATGCCGCATCGGTTATTTCCCCAACCAGTGGCGAGGGTATAGGAAACGCCATGTTTAGTGGTTATGTTGCTGCAGAATTTATTGCAAAAGCCATCAGGCAGGATAGTTTTGAAGAAAATGTTTTTATAAACTACCAAAGGGAACTGTATAGGCAGTTTCAAGAGGAGATAGACCGCTACAACAAATACATAGATAAAAAACCGGCGGTAAGCAACTGGCTCATCAATACCTTGATAATGGACAACTTTATTATTCAGAAGCTTTACAAAAGGTCTATGCAGAAATGGATGGAAACAGCCTACGAAAAACGTATAAAAGTGACGCTGGATTAATGGGTTTACCCTTCTTCCTTCATGATTTCTTTTTCCCTTCTCCACCATCTCCAACCGATATAGCCCATTATGGCCAACGGGGCGAACATGAGATATAAGATACCCGCATTTAATGAATGCGCAGGCCCTTCGCCCAGTTGGGATGCCGTTTTGGTACAGATACTACACTGCGAAAACGCAGATTGTACCATACAAAGAAGGGTTATGATGGATAAAAGATAACGTTTAATTGTATTCACGAGAAATAGTTAAGTAAAAAAAGAAAATAGTTAAAGTTAAAACATGAAAGTCCAAAGTAAAGAACAATTGTTGATACAAAAAGTTAATGCAACGGCTTTTCTAAATACTTACGACTTACGACTCTCAACTTTCAACTGTTGTTTACATAAAATTCTACCATTGTATTGTATACTTTTTCCTTCAAAGCCTCGATGGTCATATCGCCAGGCTCTACTGGTGGCAAAAAGTGCATCTCCAAGCGCGCTGGTAATAGAAAAAATGTTTCATGTATTGGGCAGGCCTTTGCTGAACCGATGATTACGCAGGGAATAATGGGCGTTTTGGTATCCCTTGATAACTTAAATGCCCCATCCTGAAACTTTGCCATAGGCTTATCAGTCTTATTCCTTGTCCCTTCTGGGAAAATACACATGTGGAAACCTTTTTTAAGTGATGCCTTCATCAAATCGAAACTCTTTTTACGGCTCGCCACACTATCCCTATTCACCAATACAGAACCACGTGCATAGTACCAACCAAAAATGGGCACCTTCGTAAAGGTATCCTTGGCAATAGTCTGGTTTGGACCAGGAACAAACGGACATAGCAACGGAACATCAAGCATGGCATTGTGGTTTGCCGTAACTATATAGGTATTGCCTTTTTTGAAATTCTCCTTACCGTAAACCTTCAGTGGAGACAGTACCAAATAGAGCCAAGTTGTGTTCCACCATTTAGAAATAAGGATAAACCACCACATTCCCTTTGGATCTTTTACCAATTTGGTTGCCATGCAAGGCAAAAAGATAATAAGGAAGGTTATAACAAAGGTTGTTACTCCCCATAATGCCCAGATACGTGCAAAAATGACCGTAAGCAGATTGTATTTAGGTCTTTTTATTTTAGCAGTTTCTTCATTCATAATATTACTTTTCTTAATAAAAAAAATTAACCACAAAGAACACAACGGTTAATCACCAAGCTCACAAAGAAAAAACAAGCAACGCAATATCTTATTCTTTGTGTTCCTTGTGTTTCCTTTCCTAGTGTACTTTTTGGTTAAATACTCCAGTCAATTGGGTCTTGCCCTTGTTTGGACAATAAAAAGTTTACCCTGCTGAAATGTTTGCAACCAAAAAATCCACTATATGCACTCAATGGCGATGGATGTGCCGCCCGCAACACATGGTGCTTTGTTTCATCAATCAATGCTTGCTTTTCTTGTGCAAATTTGCCCCAAAGTAAAAAAATAACGCCCTCTTTTTCATCAGAAATTTTCCTGATCACTGCATTGGTAAAATCCATCCATCCTATCTTGGCATGACTTGCCGGTTCATTAGCCCTTACAGTAAGCACGGCATTAAGCAACAGTACCCCTTGCGAAGCCCATTTGGTTAAATCGCCGGTTTTTGGTATTGGCATACCAATATCCGTATTCAACTCCTTATAAATATTCACCAAGGATGGGGGCGGCGGCACTCCATTGGGTACACTGAAACTAAGCCCCATTGCCTGTCCGGGATTATGATAGGGATCTTGCCCCAATATCACCACCTTAACCTTGTCGAAAGGGGTTTTATCGAATGCATTAAATATTAAAGACCCCGGCGGATAGATAATTGCCTTGGTAGCCCTTTCTGTTTTCAGGTGTGTGGCAATTTGTAGGAAATACGATTGGTTAAACTCTTCTTTCAATGTCGCTTTCCAGCTTTCTTCTATTTTCACATCCATAAAAAATAGTTTATGTGCTGTCGAAAATACATGTATAAACTTAATCGATGATAATAAATTGCTATACAAGAGGGTTTTAGTTGCAGGATACCATTACAGAACGAGGAACATCTACTTCTTATTCCTTCTTTTTAGTTAGTGAAACAATCCAATGAGTGATGTTGACGAGCAATGGAAAATGGCTGGAAGTGCAATGCAAGGTATCCGCCACCATCTAATTCTTCCAATTTACTCATCTGCAACCAGTTAATATTGTGTATCCCCATAACTAGTGGCCCAGCTTTTATAGCTAATCCTAACATCATATCATGTTTTGGGGTATATTGAATAGGTATGTAAACACCCCATGCAGCGGTTTCCCAACGGGGGGTTAGTATCAACCGGTTTAACTCTGTTGTTTTAATATTATAGATATCAGAAACATTATTAGAATAGAAATTAATGCTGCATAGTGCATTTATAAAGATGTTATCAGCAATCTTTTTATCTACAGAGAATACCAAGCGTGTGGGTAAACTCATTTTATAGATATTTTGAATGCGACTGTCTATGGTAAAGTTATTTGAATCTGAGAGTACATTTTTAAGGTTATTTTTATTCCTGTCAATTTGTAATTGGTTCTGTAAACTTGTATCTGTCAGACCTGTATTTGGAGTGTTCACTATAACAGAGCTTGTATCAGTATCAAATTTATTAGCACCAATATCCATGATACTCACACCAAATTTCCATGAATAATTTTTGGGATTGTACTTTTCCTCAAAGAGCTGCTCTTTAACTACATATTCAAACCCAATGCTGGTACCCAATTTTAGTTTACTTGCCTTGCGTAGGTTTTTAAAATTTTGAAGGGCTGTATATTTTGAATCTATCTTAGCGTAATTGGCAGAATATAATAAGGTAGCCTGTCCGCTTGTAATAGTATTTTTATTTACTCCAGCAGTATAATTAAGGTTATCAATTCCACCATATAAACCCGAAAGTCCTCGAAGTAATGCAATGGTTATGCCACCAGAAAACCTGTGTTCATCATCTTCTGACAAAACTCCGGCATAACTAAAATCATTCTCCATCCATGCTTCGTTATATCCATGAAAATGAAATGGAGTTCCACCTCCTTTGATATTATTGTAATGTACAAATCCACTAAACCCACTGATGGTATCTATATAACTGAAAGGAGAGGTTTCCATAAAACTGTTACTTCTTATTCGGATTCCAAAACTTAGACTTTGCTTATCATCAATATTATAACGCATGTTCAACAAATGTAAATCAGATGCATTTGCAAGGCTTCTTGTACCGTAGCCCTCCGTAGGTTGAATAATTATTTTACTGATATTGTCAGGGGTCAGATTGGCTACCGATAAGTTTGCTATACTTACCGCATTATTTGTTGTATTGGTCTGAAATCCTAGAGCCGAAATATCCCATTTAAAAGCAGAATTGATAGCACTTGCAGGATTGGTAAAATTGCTTAATCCACCGGCATAAGCAGACCCATTAAAGGCATGATAGCTTTGTGCATTAGTGCGTAATAAAGTAACAATCAACAGAATAATTAGAACATAACCACGAACTCTCTTCATATATAGGAAGCTATTTATCTTGTATCCCAAGATGCTACCCATTTCAGATACGTATGTGACCTTTTCTGTTGCTTGCAACATTGCCATAAAACGGTTAACAATACCTTTAATCGGCAGAATAAACGTTCAACGCTTCTTGCAAACAATCCATTGCCAAATTAATATCGTCCTTATTCAATACATAAGCCAATCTTACCTGATTTTTTCCCAGTCCCGGTGTTGCATAGAAACCAGTTCCTGGTGCCAACATCACCGTTGATCCTTTATAACTAAACGATTCCAGCAACCACTGACAAAACTTATTTGAATCATCAATAGGCAACTCGGCTATTGCATAAAATGCACCACTTGGCTTAGGGCAATAAACGCCTTCCATTGCATTTAACCTTTCTACTATTAGGTCTCTTCTGCTTTTGTATTCTGCTTTTGTTTGGTCAAAGTAATCTGGTGGCAAGTCCAACGCGGCTTCGCCTGCCATCTGTGCAAAGCTTGGTGGGCAAAGTCTTGCTTGTGCAAATTTCATCACCGTATCAATCAATGATTTGTTTCTTGTAACCAATGCACCAATCCTACCGCCACAAGCACTATATCTTTTACTGATGGTATCCATCATAACCACATTGTCATCCACCCCTTTAAGGTTTAAGGATGACATGGGCATTTCACCTTCGTAATTAAACTCTCTATAGGCCTCATCGCAAAATAAAAACAGGTTGTGCTTGGCTACCATTGTTGCCAATTGCTCCATTTCCTCCTTGCT
>JANYEU010000074.1 GCA_025362915.1 Chitinophagaceae bacterium
CTACTATTTGGGATCCATTGGTACTTGCTGGTAGATTTGATAGTAAAATATTGGTGAGTATTGCTATGATTGCGGTTGCCTTGTCTACTTTGGCTACCAATATTGCGGCTAATATAGTTAGTCCCGCTAATGACTTTGCGCATCTTGCCCCATCAAAAATAAGTTTTAGGACAGGGGGATATATTACTGGAATAATTGGCATTTCCATCTTCCCGTGGAAGTTGATAGCCGACCCCACCGGCTTCATCTTCACTTGGTTGATTGGTTATTCTAGTTTACTTGGACCAGTGGGGGGAATTATGATTGCTGATTATTATTTTATCAGAAAACAAGAATTGGTATTAACGGATTTATACAATCCAAAAGGGATTTATAGTTTTAATAAAGGGATTAACTGGGGAGCTATTATCGCATTGTTTGCCGGAATATTGCCCAATGTACCAGGCTTTTTAACAACAATAAAAGTTGTGGATGCCAGTTTCTTCCCCGCATGGCTAAATGCTTTGTATAGTTACGCTTGGTTTGTTGGTTTCGGTATTAGTGCATTGTTTTATATACTGTTATTTAAAAAGAAAGCTTAACCACAGTGAAAAATTAACCGCAAAGGACACCAAGGGTTTACGCAGAGGAAGGAAAAGAAAAAGAAAGAAAAGAAGGGTGAGGATAAAAATATTTTTTATCCAGAAGGGTTTTAATATAACTGTTGAGTTCTTTTAATAAAAAAATGAATGACAGAAAATGAGTTATCAAGAATAGTCATTGGAATAGCAATGGAAGTTCATACTGCTTTGGGTGCAGGACTATTGGAAAATGCCTATCAAGAATGTCTTTTCTATAAGCTGAACAAAAGCGGCTTCTATGCAGAAAAAGAGAAACCAATTCCCTTGATTTTTGAGGATATCAGGCTTGAAGTTGGGTATAGAATAGATATTTTAGTTGAAAATAAATTAGTTCTTGAAATAAAAAGTGTGGAAGTGTTGACCGATGTTCATCTTGCCCAAACACTTACATATTTAAAGCTTGGAAATTATAAATTAGGATTGTTAATGAACTTTAATGTAGTAAGATTAAAAGATGGGTTGAAAAGAATAGTAAACGGTTTATAACCTACTCTCTTCTTTTTCTTCTTCCCTTTCTTTCTTTTCTTTAAATGAATAAAATAATCACTTTGCATTCTTTGCGAAAAAACTTTGCGCACTTTGCGGTAAATTTTAATACGACATGAGTACTTTAATTAAAAATGGACGGATAATTACTGCCATCGATGATTACATCGCAGATGTTTTTATTGAGGGCGAAACTATTTCTGCTATTGGCAAGAACCTTAATGTTACTGCCGATACGGTAATTGATGCGGCGGGCTTATTGGTTATGCCGGGTGGCATTGATCCGCACGTGCATTTGGCAATGCCTTTCATGGGTACTTTTTCCAGTGATGATTATGAAACAGGAACTCGTGCTGCGTTGCATGGTGGTACTACTACCATCATTGATTTCGTATTGCAGACACAAGGTAAAAGTCTACAAAATGCTTTGGACGATTGGAATAGCCGTGCCAAAGGAAATACTGTGGGCGACTACAGCTTTCATATAGCTGTTACTGATTTTAATGAAGATACTAAGAAAGAAATAAAACATTTTATTGAGGAAGAGGGCATCACATCCTTCAAAACATTTATGGCTTATAAGGGTGCTTTGATGATTGACGATAGGCAAATGGTTGGCTTGATGCAAGAGGTTAAAAAGCAAGGAGGCTTGGTTACGGTTCATGCGACGAATGGTGATATGATTGATTTTTTGGTTGCCAAACATAAAGCAGAAGGCAAGACAGCTCCTTTGTATCACTATTTATCACAACCAGAAGTTACCGAGGCGGAGGCTTCTTCACGCTTTGCGGATATGATTCATTACACTGGTTGCACCGGTTATATTGTGCACATGACTTGCGAGGGTGCATTGAACGCTGTGCGCAACGCTACCCGAAGGAACCAGCATCTATTTGTAGAAACCTGTATTCAATACCTAGTGTTGGATGCCTCTTTATATGAGGATGATTTTGAAGGCGCCAAGTGGGTAATGAGTCCTCCATTAAGGGAAAAGAAAGACCAGGCTACGCTTTGGGCGGGCATCAATCAGGGATTGGTTAATGTGGTAGCAACAGATCATTGTCCATTTATGTGGGAACAGAAGTTGATGGGCAAGAATGACTTTTCTAAAATCCCCAACGGGCATCCAGCTATTGAAAATAGAATGGAATTGTTGTTTAGCGAAGGCGTAAATAAAGGCAAGATTTCTCTGAATAAATATGTAGAAGTAGCTAGTACCAATGCCGCCAAGATATTTGGCATGTTCCCTAAAAAAGGAACGATAGCTGTGGGCAGCGATGCGGATATAGTATTGTTTGACCCGAACGAAAAACATACGCTTTCTGCCTCTACCCATCACATGAATGTGGATTATAGTGGTTATGAAGGGTGGGAACTGACAGGCAAGGTAAAATCTGTTTTATTACGTGGAACGGTTGCTATTGATGATGATAAATGCTTGGTGGATAAGGGGTATGGTCAGTTTATAAAGAGAAAAAGCCCTAATTCTAAGGTATAATTCATAGAATCCAAGGTCTTGGATTGCAAATAAAAGGTCTTGGATTGAGAATAAAAGACCTTGGATTGAGAATAAAAGACCTTGGATTGATAATAAAAGGCCTTGGATTAGTAATAAAGAGAGTTTAAGAATTAAAAATTTAAAACACAAAATTTAAAATGATAGTTAAGTCTGGCTTGATACAAATGAGTTTGCCAATCACAGAAGGTGAGGGAACAATTGCGGAAATTGTGGAAGCGATGTACCTGAAACATATCCCCTTGATAGAAGAGGCCGGGCAAAAAGGCGTGCAGATATTGTGCTTGCAGGAGATATTCAATACGCCTTACTTCTGTCCCGGTCAAGACAAGAAATGGTATGCTTCTGCCGAGGCGGTTCCTGGTCCAACAACTGAACGTTTGGCGGTTTATGCCAAGAAATACAGTATGGTAATCATCGTTCCCATCTACGAAAAAGAACAATCTGGCGTACTCTATAATACTGCGGCGGTTATTGATGCTGATGGGACTTATTTGGGTAAATATCGCAAGAACCATATTCCACATACAGGTGGTTTCTGGGAGAAGTTCTTCTTTAAGCCAGGTAATTTAGGTTATCCAGTTTTCCAAACCAAGTATGCTAAAGTGGGTGTTTATATTTGTTATGATCGCCATTTCCCTGATGGAGCAAGATGCTTGGGATTGAATGGTGCTGAAATAGTTTATAATCCATCTGCTACAACTGTTGGTCAATCACAGTATTTATGGAAGCTAGAACAACCTGCTCACGCTGTTGCCAATGGATATTTTATGGGTTGCATCAATCGTGTGGGAGAAGAAAAACCTTGGAACTTGGGTAAGTTCTATGGCACCTCTTACTTCGTTAATCCCCGCGGACAAATCATTGCGCAAGCAAGTGAAGACAAGGATGAATTATTGATTGCAGAATTTGATTTAGATATGATAGATGAAGTTCGCAGCACATGGCAGTTTTTCCGGGATAGACGACCGGAAACTTATGGAAAGATTGTAGAATTATAAATTGTGTTGATTAATTAACCCTTCTGAACTTAAAATTTAAAATAAAAAAAGAGAATAAATGATTGCAAATAACCGCCTGACAGAAGCTGAGTACGCAGAGAATTTCAGTGACATTCACCCAGCATATACGAACCCAAATGCTGCTTTGGTAGACGCCAACCGTTGCTTGTTTTGTTATGATGCACCTTGCACAAAGAGTTGCCCCACAAGTATTGATGTGCCTAAGTTTATCAAACAGATAACGACGGCTAACATAAAAGGCTCGGCACATACCATCTTTAGTTCAAATATTTTAGGTGCTGGTTGTAGCAAAGTTTGCCCCGTAGAGAAACTTTGTGAGGGTAGTTGTGTGTATAATTTATTGGATGAAGCCCCCATTCCTATTGCATTGTTGCAACGTTATTCTACGGAAAAAGCGATTGCTAATAACTGGCAATTATTTACCCGAAAACCATCTACAGGCAAGAAAGTAGCTATCGTTGGTGCTGGTCCATCAGGATTAAGCTGTGCATTTAACCTTAGCAAAGAAGGGGTTGATGTAACTATCTACGAGAAAGAAAGCAAAGGTGGTGGTTTGATGACTTATGGAATTGCGGCTTATAAGGTAACGCCAGAGTTTTGTGAAGATGAAGTAAATTATATTCTTTCTATTGGAGGAATAGAAATTAAATACAACATGGCATTGGGTACTGATATCACGATTGCTGAATTA
This sequence comes from Chitinophagaceae bacterium, assembly GCA_025362915.1. GTDB lineage: Bacteria > Bacteroidota > Bacteroidia > Chitinophagales > Chitinophagaceae > Parasediminibacterium. The sequence goes on from JANYEU010000074.1 coordinate 4,336, forward strand.
CAAAGCCAATATGATGCAGTTTATTTGGCCTTTGGTGTTGGGTTGGCAAGGAAATTAAATGTGCCAGGCGAAGATTTGACAGGCGTGGTTGATGCGATTAGTTTCATTTATGACTTACGTGCCAATGGCTATTCTTCAGTTCCCGTTGGTGATAAGGTAGCGGTGATTGGGTTAGGAATGACGGCAATTGATGCTGCCACACAAGCAAAAAGGCTAGGTGCGAAGGAAGTGAGCATCGTTTATAGAAGAACACAAGATGAAATGCCTTGTACACAAGTAGAGTTGGACATTGCGATGTTGGATGGCTGTAAACTTATCTGGTTGGCTGCGCCTAAAGAAGTGCTTGGTGCTGATGGAAAGGCAACTCATTTGGTTTGTTCTAAAATGAAACTGGGCGAACCTGATGCAAGTGGTAGAAGAAGCCCAGTAGAAACCGATGAAACCTTTATTTTAGAGGTTGATATGGTGATTAAAGCCGCTGGACAGATGCCTTTCGAAGCTTTGGTGAATGGAAGTAGCCTAAACAATAAAAGCGGCAAAGTATCTGTAGAAGATAAATCTGTAACTAGTATCAATGGTGTCTTTGCTGGTGGCGACTGTGTAAACGGCGGCAAAGAAGTGGTAGATGCTGTACAAGCAGGGAAGGATGGTGCTAAGGCTATTCTGAATTTTATTGCTTAAATCAATTCACTAAAAAATTTATAACTCAACATTTAAAACAACAAAAATGGCAGATATATCATCAAATTTCCTCGGCATCAAATCTCCCAATCCCTTTTGGTTGGCAAGTGCGCCTCCAACAGATAAAAAAATCAATGTACTCCGTGCTTTCGAAGCTGGCTGGGGCGGTGTTGTATGGAAAACATTAGGCAGTCAGGTAAAGAATGTTTCTTCCCGCTACTCCGCTGTGGATTATGGTGGCAGCAGGATAATGGGTTTTAATAATATCGAGCTAATTAGCGATCGTCCGTTGGCTATTAACCTAAAGGAAATCACTGAGTGTATTAAGTTATTCCCCGATAGGGCAATGATTGTTTCTTTAATGGCCGATAATGACCGTAACTCTTGGCATGAACTCATCAAGAAATGTGAGGATGCGGGTGCAATGGGCTTTGAACTAAACTTTGGCTGTCCACACGGTATGACAGAACGTGGCATGGGTGCATCCGTTGGTCAGGATCCAGAAATTGCACGTATGGTGGTTGAGTGGGTTATGGAAAAGGCAACTATTCCCGTTATCACTAAGCTTACACCCAACGTACATTCTGTTGTTCCTACTGGTAAGGCCGTTGTTGAGGCAGGTACCAATGCTTTATCTTTAATCAATACGATTCAATCGGTTACGGGTATCGATTTAGATACACTGGTGCCTAATCCTTACGTGGCTGGCAAGTCTGTTTTTGGTGGTTATTGCGGTCCGGCGGTTAAACCGATTGCTTTGAAGTTCCTAACTACCATTGCGCAGAATGAAACTACTTCTAAAGTGCCAGTTTCTGGTATTGGCGGTGTAAGTACCTGGAAAGATGCGGTAGAATTCATGTTATTGGGTGCAAGTACGGTGCAAGTTTGTACCGCTGCCATGAAACACGGCTTCCGCATTGTGGAAGATATGTGCGAAGGTTTGAATAACTGGATGGATGAAAAAGGATATGCCAAAATAGAAGATTTTATCGGTAAATCAGTAGAAAAGATTACGCATTGGGAAGATTTGGACATCAATTATCATATCACGGCTAAGATTAATCAGGATAAATGTATCCATTGTGGCTTGTGTTATATTGCTTGCGAGGATACTTCGCACCAATCTATCAAGCTCGATTATGGCAAACCATACAATACCTATACCATCAAGGAAGAAGAGTGTGTGGGTTGCAATCTTTGCAAACTAGTTTGCCCTGTAGATCAATGTATTACGATGGAAGAACATCGTGTAGCTCCAGAATACATCAATTGGAAACAATGGCAAGAACAAGGTTTACCATTGAACGACCATTAATTTAAAGAATAACATATAAATTAGCGTAAATCGCGAGTAATTAGCCAACTATATACTCGCGATTTTCTTTTACATTCGGCTGACGATAAAATAAATAACAAACACTATGAACATTAACCCAACCCGGCTTCAAGAACACTTCGAAGCCATGAGTTTGATAGGAAAGATAGGAGAAACAGGCACTTGCCGTCCTGCTCATTCAGAATTAGAAAAAGAAGCTTTCACCATTGCCCGCCAATGGATGCGCAGTGCAGGAATGACAACTAAAATAGATAATTTCGGTAACCTGATTGGCAGATTGGAAGGAAAAAATCCTTCTTTGCCCGTGTTGATGATGGGGTCTCACCTCGATTCCCAACCTTATGGCGGTCGTTTTGATGGTGTTGCGGGCGTACTTTGCGCCATAGAGGCCGTTACAACCTTATCCGAGAATGGCATTAAGCCCGAACGCTCCATAGAGGTCATTTCTTTTGCCGATGAGGAAGGATGGCGCTTCAATAAAGGGCTTTTTGGCTCACGGGGCATCTTGGGAAAGCTGGAAGAAGGCGAATTGCAGCGTGCAGATAAGGATGGCATCACCAGGGAAGAGGCATTGAAGGAGTTTGGTTGCGATATTACCCAATTTAAAGAGTCTGAATATAAACCGGGTAGCATATTTTGCTACTTGGAATTGCATATTGAGCAGGGGCCTGTGCTAGATGTTGCCAATAAACCGCTGGGAATTGTTACAGGCATCTCTGGTCCGCTATGGCTCACGGTTAAACTGAAAGGAATGGCGGGTCATGCAGGGTCTGTGCCGATGCCTATGCGCAAGGATGCCCTTTTAGGTGCAGCAGAAATAATTGTTGCGCTCAACCAGATTGCTACTCAAGACCCATCCACGCCTACTGTTGGCACCGTGGGCACTATTAATGTGTTTCCAGCTTCGCGAAACATCATTCCAGAGGAAGTTAGCTTCACGGTAGACCTTAGAGATATTGATTTAGACCGTCGCCATCGTTACGAAAAGCAATTGATGGATAAGATTGAGGCCATTACTAAAAAGCACCAGCTTACTTACACCATTTCTGAGGATACCAATAGCGAACCGCGTTATTGTGCCGATTGGATAAAGGATATTTACCGCAATCAGTTCAAAGCCTTGGGTGTAGATGCACCAGAACTGATGAGTGGCCCCTTTCATGATGCACTTGCCCTTTCTTATACCTGCGATTACGGCATGATCTTCATCCGTTCAAAGGATGGCATCAGTCATAATCCATTAGAATACTCCTCTTACGAAGATTTGGCATTGGGTACCGAAGTATTATACGGTTCTGTATTAGAAATACTCAAGAAATAACTTTTTTGGGGATGATTAACCACAAGGAACACAAGGTAAAATACTATAAGGAACGCTTCGCTTTGAGCGAAGCCTTCTTTTGTAATAAAAGGTTTAAACTCTCTTTTTATTTATCATTCATAAGCTAAATATTATACTCAACAAACTTGAGAAACCCTAATTAATGCCTCAGGGTTACACCCCCCATTTTCTAAACACACATTACAAGCATAATAAACCTCATATCGAGCATAAGGGATTTCCATTCTTAATTTATCGCCCTCCATTTTATTAAAATCCATCGCCATTATACACTCAGATTTCTCCTATAGTTAAAATGATGGGCAAATTATGTAAATAAATAAAACATTTTTGCCCCAAAATCCTCTTTTTGCCCCAAATTGCCCATTATTTCATTTACTTATGCACAATTCATCCCGCTCACCGATTATAAGTTTGGTTATATGTTCAATTATATAGTATTAAACCTAGCTTGATAACTTAATTAAACAATTATTCCTTTTTACTTTAAAACTCCGATTATGCCACGTCAAAATTTCCCAACAGACATTGTATCGCAAACAATTGTATTAGACAAAATTCTAGAAAAGGTTACTGCCGATGGTGCTGGTAGTGTATTGAAAGCTATGTTGACCAATAATGGCATCGTACTGGCAGACGATGTTGCCAAAGGCGTAACCGCACTGGCAAAAAACGGCAGCTATCTGGCATTTAAACAATCGAGCGAAATAAGTTCGCAAAAACGGAATACCCTGATGCTGCCCATTAATGGAGATATGACATCCTGCTACCAATTTTTGAAAACACATTTCTCTCCCGACTTTAAAGTGCTTACCGATTGGGGCGGAGAGATAACTCTAAGCGGAAAAATTACTTATGCCACAACCACCTTGGGGCAATTGAACATGCTTACAGCCTTAATAACCAAAAACGGTGATTTTATTTCGCCACTCGTTAGTCCGTTGGCACCTTATCTTACGCTTCATAAAATAGATCTTGCCCTCGATGCCACCAATGCCGCCGATGCATTGGTTTTTGATACCACTTTTGCCGATGATAAAAAAAGTAGCGAAACCGCCCGCGAACAAAGGGATATAGAATGGGCAACACCCTTGGCACACATCCATTTGATAGCCGATTACTTGATGAAGTACTACAAAGGCAATACAAAAATTTTGGCCGAATATGGTTTTACGGTGGTGAATACGGCAAAAGTGATAAAAACAAGGAATCAAAAACTAAGTCCAGGCGATACCCGCTTCAAGATAAGGGTAACTATTGGCAGCACCGTTGCAAACACCGGAACTGTTGCGATATACATATATAAAGGTGCAACAATAACCGGAACACCTGTTGTTTTAGACCCTGGAAAGATATATACGGTAACAAAAGGTAACAGTGTAATATCTATTAACAATCCTTCACAAACAATTACGGCAACCTACTCATTAGTGCCTAAAAAACTATCATAAAACAAGGAAAATCATTCAATAAAGAAGGTTTTTTACTCAATAATTAAGGTTATTCACTCAATAAAGAAGGCTTTTTACTCAACAAAGAAGGTTATTTACTCAACAATTAAGGGTTTTGATGGATGAAAAGCCTTAATTGTTGAGTAAAAAGCCTTCTTTCGTGATAAAAAAAGGCGCTTTTTTGAGTGAAAAAAGCCAATTGATGAGTGAATAAGAAGGTTTAGTGATGAAAATAGTAGCGAAAGGGTATCTTTATGCTTGGAATGGAAGAAAATAAACCCATTAATGATCCCAAATTTCTACATAAATGAATAGCTTGTCAAACCCCAATCAGGAAAGTGTTGTAAAAGAAAAGAAGTATGTTATTTGTACTATCATTACTCTTTTCTGCATACAATTGGTCATGTCAAATTACCACTTAATTGTGTTATATACCAATATTTGGAATGATAGCCAGCGGCATTTCTTTACAGATTGGATTGTTATATACACGTTCGGCTTTGCCATTTTCTATTTGGTTGTATTAATTTTATTTATAAGGAAAGCTAATTTTGGTTGGGTACTCCTCACCACCATAAGTACGGTACAAGTGGCAAAACTAGGGTATGCAATAGGAGATTTGTTGTATCATAGAAACCTCTCCACCGCCATTCGGTTTATAACCATAAACAGAATTGTTTACTTTATTATATTTTTAACCCTTCTTATCTTATTACTATCAAAACAAATTCTTTCTACCTACAAAATCACAAGAAAAGAAAAAAAGTTGGTAATAATTTATGCCGTAATGATAGTTATTGGGATGTATGTGTATGCTAATTATTTCTATTATATATGGTTTAAACATAATTAAGCAGTATATGAACCTCTCACAGCAAAAAACAATTTTCCACTCTTACTTTGAAGAATTCTAATATATTTATTATTTGGTTACTACAAATATTTCATGCCTAAATGCACTGATTGTTATATCATTTAGCGCTTGATTAGTAATGGATAAGTAAGCAATTGCATTTTCTTAATCCTTTACCGATTACTATTCCTTTATCTTAGCAAAAAATTAGAAAGCGATGGCGAGTATATTAATAATAGATGATGAACGTGCGATAAGGAATGTGCTGAAGGAAATATTGACCAATGAAGGCTATAAAACTGACGAAGCTGTGGACGGCGAGGAGGGGTTGAAGAAATTTACTTCGGGAAATTACGACCTTATCCTTTGCGATATCAAGATGCCGAAGGTGGATGGCATTGAATTTTTGCAACAAGCCAGTGCTATTAATCCGGATGTGCCAATAATTATTATAAGTGGACATGGAAATATAGAAACCGCCGTGGATGCGGTGAAAAAAGGGGCGTATGATTACATTTCTAAGCCACCAGACCTAAACCGTATGTTGATTACCATCCGCAATGCGATGGATAAGAATAGCTTGGTGAAGGAAACGAAGATTTTGAAGCGCAGGGTATCTAAAGTGCAGGAGATTATTGGCGAAAGTGAACCGATTAAGAAGATAAAGGAGACGATAGAAAAGGTGGCTGCAACGGATGCGCGCGTTTTGGTAACGGGCGAGAATGGTAGCGGTAAAGAATTGGTGGCGCGGTGGCTGCATGAGAAAAGTAACCGCCGAGATAGTCCGATAGTGGAGGTGAACTGTGCTGCCATACCCAGCGAACTGATAGAAAGCGAATTGTTTGGGCATGAAAAAGGCTCTTTTACATCGGCCATCAAGCAAAGGATAGGCAAGTTTGAGCAAGCAAATGGCGGTACGTTGTTTTTGGATGAAATAGGCGACATGAGTCTGTCGGCACAAGCAAAAGTATTACGTGCATTGCAAGAAGGAAAGATTACGAGGGTAGGAGGCGACAAAGAAATTGCAGTAGATGTGCGTGTGGTTGCCGCAACCAATAAGGATTTGCTGCAAGAAGTGGAGGCGAAGAACTTTAGGCTGGATTTATACCACAGACTAGGCGTAATATTAATTCATGTGCCATCGCTGAATGAAAGGAGGAGCGATATTCCGCTGCTGGTAGAAAAATTCTTGCAGGATATTGCCGTAGAATATGGTCAACAACCAAAGGCGATTGATAAATTGGCCATGGATAAATTGCAAAAACATAACTGGACGGGCAATATCCGTGAACTACGGAATGTAGTGGAACGATTGATAATACTATCGGGAAAAACCATTACGGCAGGGGATATAGATAGTTATGTTTTGTTGAAATAATGCTTTTTTCACCTAATTAAACACCACAAAATCTGGTCTTTTGATGTATTGGCTGTTGAAGATGTAGCGTAAATCGGAAGAAACGTTGATATTTAACGGAGTCATGCTGCCAAGGGTTCGGGGAAAGTAAGATAGCCGTAATTCGATGGTGCCAAATATCAAGTTTTCGTTTCTTGTACGTACTCCCAATCCAAAACCTGCATAGCCGTCCAAGTTTGAACCGCTATTATAGTTGCTTTCAGTTTTTAGGAAGCTAAAATTGGTAAAAGCAAACGGGGCAAAGCTAAAACCAGCTAATTTCCAGGTGTCATAGAAAACAGATTCGGCATTAAACGTACCCCTAGTTGTAGCAAGCGTAGAAGAATCGCCACTATATTGCGGTATTCCGTAACTGCTATTTAGAATTAATGGGGCATCTAGCAACCTATTGAATTGGTGTGCACCACTAAAGCTAAAAAAGTTTCTATTATACCATAAATGATTAAATTTTCTCAACCTAGTAAAGGTTTCAATATTAAATAAGGTACTAAAATCCTCAAACCTATGGTTACGGATATAGCCTCCCACCTTTATTTCATAATCGATGTACTGTTTTTGCTTTGTAAAAAAGTTTTTCTCAAAATTTACGCCCATATAAGGTCGCTCTAAGTCATTTTTATCTGTCCAGCCCCCAATTATGGACGCATTATAGCCTTCTGGCACATCCTCATTCCGCCCAAAACCATATATATAGCTGGTGTGGTAATATTCCTGCTTAAAAAAGGTATAGGCTGTCAGAATGCCTTTCAGGTTTGCGTACATGGGGTTGTAGGTTAGTTCGTACTTGTCGGGTATTGTTTTAAATTGCTGATCAATTACCCTAAGTGCCAAAAACTGCTTTGGTTTTCTTTTAGTAAGGTCATTGTAAAACCTGCTGTTGGTAATATTATAGCCAGCCCAAGCATCAAGATTGTTATAATTGTATTGATTATCGAGGGAGTACAAAGAATCCGACCCATACTTGTTTGTATTTCTGTGTGTTGCTATCTCAGCCTCCCCAGTCCACAAATGATAAGGGCTTACCAGCGGAAGCGTCATCCGTATATATGCATAATCTTCATCCCTGCTACCATTACTATAAGCATTTGCCAAGTTTTGGTATCCTACGGAAAGATTTGCAAACGAACCCGCAAAATTTCTTTTTGTATACTCTGCACCCCAGCCATAATTGGGGCTTCTGTTTAAATCGTACAGGTTTTTAATGACCAATCGCTGTCCTGTACCCATAATGTTGTTATCACTTAGCTCTGCATACACTGCTTTTCCATTTACATCGGCAGCTCCACCCACAGAGAACACATCTTTATAGAACACATCTACATCAACCTGTTGTTTGTTTGCCTTAGATTGGACAACCACTATACGGGCATCCTGCAAGTAGTTGAGACTGCGCAGGTACCTTACATTTTCTGCAATTAAATTGGGGTTTAATATATCTCCCTCTCGGAAAAAGAGGTTGGCAATAATCAGTTTTTCTTGGGTTTGGCGATGAATTCTATTTGCGAAGTTTATCAAGAAGTTTTTTATCACCTGACTGGTATCATTTACAGACACACCAAAACTAACGTTGTTGATAACAACGCAACGGATGGTTTTTCCTTTAAAAGATGCAAAAGGCGTGACGTTTTTTGTAGCCTGAAAAGTTCCTGGATCAATGGCATCACTAATAGCTACACTTTTCCCCAGTTTCCCTAGTAATCCTGTCTTTTTGGCGAGAAAAAAAGTATCAAGATGGGTAGTATCAGCTTTGGGCTTTGTTTTTTGGGCAAGCAATGTGGTAATAAAAAGAAAGCATAAGGCATTACTTACAAGTAATACAAGTAAATAATATTTTATGCTATTCATAATAATATCTAGATACAAAAAATTAAAACCTCCCAGACTTATTATGTTTGGGTTTACTAATTATACCGTCGTTTTCAACCTAATTACACCTTTAAAGACGTATGTAGCTGGACCGCAAAGCCAAATATTCTCAAAATGTGTCTCTGATACCTTATCAAACTCTACTGCAAGTTCCCCGCCAAGTGTTGAAACCTCTATTCTGTTAAACCCAATGCCTTCCCTTGCAAATACCAATGCACTTGCTGTAACGCCTGTGCCACAACTGAGCGTTTCGTTCTCTACACCCCGCTCATAAGTGCGTACACTAATCTTTCCTTCCTCGGTACTTTCCACAAAATTCACATTGATGCCTGTTTCCTTAAAATCATCACTGTACCTTATTTCATTTCCTTCATCATATACGTTCATTTCTCCCAAATCGTTTGAGTGTTTTACATAATGTGGGCTTCCTGTATTTAAAATAAAAGAACCGCAGTGCTTTTCAATCGAATTCACATCCTTCATTTTCAAATAAACCCATCCTTTAGTAAAATACGCATCATGCTCTCCATCTATTGCCATGAATTTATATTTATCCTTCACAATGCCCCTGTCAAAAGCAAATTGGGTGAGGCATCTGCCGCCATTGCCGCACATGCTGCTTTCATTACCATCGGCATTGTAGTATTTCATTTCAAAATCATAGCCTTCTTTTGTATTCAATAGCATTAATCCATCAGCCCCGATGCCAAATCTTCTATCACAAAGAGAATTAACCTGCTCTGTGGTAAGAAAAATCTTTCCATCACGGTTATCTATAATAACAAAGTCGTTTCCGGTTCCTTGGTATTTAAAAAAGTTTAATTCCATGTTTCTTTCAATTGTAAGTTGTCAATTCTTATATCCCCTCAATAATCCCTAATCCTTTTTTAATCAGGGTTTCTACTGCTGCTGCTCCATCCTTACTGAATTGTTTGCTTATTCGGTTAGCAACTATCGCATTTAAGCTTAAACATTGATGTCCCAAAATCTTACTCATCCCATAAATGGCACTCGTTTCCATTTCAAAGTTGCTTATGTAGCGATTCCCAAATCTAAAAGTAGTTAGTTGGTCAATTAGTTCAGGATTAGCTAACCTCATCCTCAATACCCTGCCTTGTGGACCATAAAAACCAGGGCAAGTAACGGTAATGCCATGATGAAACCCATCAACAAAATGTTTTAACAGGCTAGCACTCGCTGTTGCTACATAAGGAACTATAGTGCCATCCAATTTGGTATGGTTCATGAAAAAATCATACAATTGCTTTTCTTCTTCATTGTTTTCAAAACGGTAGTAATGCAATAAATTGTCTAAACCAATAGAATGTGTACCTGCTACGAAGCTATCTACCGGAATTTCTTCTTGCAAAGCTCCCGAAGTGCCCAGCCTAATAAAGGTAAGCTGTGTATGCTGCGACTTTATGGTGCGTGTTTGAAAATCTATGTTTGCCAGTGCATCCAATTCGTTCAATACTATATCTATGTTGTCTGGACCTATCCCTGTAGATATTACTGTCAATCTTTTTTTGCCTAAATATCCGGTATGCGCCACAAACTCGCGATGCTCTTGCTTTACTTCAACTTTATCAAAATATTTGCTTATTTCTCCCACTCTATTGGGGTCACCAACGGTAATTATGGTGTTTGCTAACTCCTCTGGGCGGAGGTTTATGTGATAAATTGCCCCTCTGTTGTTAATAATCAGTTCACTTTCTTCTATCTGATGCATAATAATTATTTAATTTTCAAATTTAAAGGTTACTTTATCAACTCGATACATTATTTTTGCATCCTTTACAAAAAGGCTCTGTGGCCGAGTGGTTAGGCAAAGCTCTGCAAAAGCTTCTACAGCGGTTCGAACCCGCTCGGGGCCTCAATTTAAAAGGACTCAATCTGAGTCCTTTTTTTATTTTTATCATTTTGAGTATTATATCACCATAATGCTTTATTTCTTGCAACACTAACTTCTACACCCGTCTTCACAAGAAAGTTTAAAAATACTACTTCAAAAAAATATAGCTAAAAAATGATATACCCCCATTTAAGGGATTATTTTGGTAATTAATGGACAATACTTTTGCTTAAAATATTACAACAATGAAAAGAGAATTTAAACACATCATTACTAATAAATTAACCATAGCCATCTGCTTATTAATGCTGGCAGTATCATCTTGTAAGAAGGAATCTGCCCTGCCTGGCACTTCTGTTGCACCGGTTACACCTTTTGAAAGTATTAAAACCACCAATAACTTTGGATGGAGCAACGCAAACAAACTTACCTTGAACTTTACAGGGCAAGCTGATAAAAACTATAACTCAATTCTTAAGATTGTAGCAAATGACAACAGCGTCATCTTCCAGAAACTACAGAATGGAGGCAGTAATTTTTCTACCACACTGACTATTCCGGCAGTATACCAAATAGTAACTGTCACTTTTGGTGGAATACAAAAGACTTTTATCACCAAGAATGGGAATGTTACCATGAATTTAAACTAAACAATAACCCAGAAAACTTTATATAATGAAAAAGATGAAACTAATAAACACAATTACCCCAATTAAATTTATACTCGCGCTTTGAGCAGTAGTTTTTTTACAGAAAACGAATGCCCAAAGCCCTACCGCACCCGCATTAGGCTTTAATGTATTTGTAAATGGCGGCGCAAGCTTCTATTCCAGCGAAACTGAAGGTCCGGTAGCAGTAGGTGGCGACCTTACCATTGGAGGTAACTATAATATAAGTGCACACAACAATTTTGTTTATCAGATAAGCAAGGTAAACATTGGTTTGCTGGTTGCAGGTAAGGTAAACTACACTGGCGGCAACAGTTTGCAGGTACTAAACAATGGCTATGTAGTTATTGGCAATCAAAATGGTAGCAAGGCATGGTACACCGACCAAAATAACGCGGCATCACCCATACGTATCACCGCTGGTACCAATTATAATAGCTCTCCCATCATTTCCTTGTCTGCCAGTGCGCCTACACTTGGTGTAAGTGCTACGGTGAATCCGGTGTTTCAAACTAATCCTATTATTTTCAGCACGGCGTTTACTACCATGCAAGCCACTGCTACAAGTATGAGTACTGCCAAGGACAATGCAGTTATTTATAACTCACCAAATCAAGGTTCTGTTGCCATTGCCCACAACGGTATTGCTTCAAATTCCCAGATTTATATCTCAGCCTTGACAGCAGGTACTACTTTTTTGAATATTAGTGGTGCAGACTTAAATAATTTTCAAAGTGTTACGTTCAATGGTCAAACACCCGATGCAAATCATCTGTTGGTTGTAAATGTTAATGCTGCCGGGTCTTTTACATGGACTACTTTTAATACTGGTGGCATCAGTGGTACGAATGCACCATATATATTGTACAATTTCTACAATACTACCTCATTAAGCATTGCAGGAAATGCTGCAATAGAAGGAACTGTTTTTGCTCCGTACGCAAGCATTGCAAAATCGTCCAACAATAGCAATATCGAAGGTCAGGTTATTGGTCAATCTTACGCTCAAACAGCAAGTGGCGAAATACATTCTTACAATTTCACCAGCACGGTGGCGGTTCCTGTAGTTGTTACAATCCCAACTGTATCATCAACCAATTTTGTTTTTAATAGTACAGATATTACTACCCTAAGTGCTTCTTGGACGGTAGGAAACGGTACCAACCGTGTGGTTATTGCCAGCACGGCCCCAATCACTGCATTCTCTGCTACCGCTTCTTTGCTAAGTACGGTGGCTACTCCCAATAGTGTTTATGGTAAGGGTGCTGCCTTGGGTGGTGGCTATGTGGTTTATAACGAAACAGGCAATAGTGTTGCAGTAACAGGATTGACTGCCAATACAAAATACTATTTTTCTGTGGTGGAATACAATATCCTAACCCCAAACAATGCAACATTGTCAAGTTATTTGCTAAGTTCTACAACAACCCTTGCTGATACGGATGGAGACGGTATTGCAGACATTTACGATGCTTATCCCAACGATGCAAAAAGGGCTTTCAACACCTACTATCCTTCGGCAGGATATG
>JANYEU010000102.1 GCA_025362915.1 Chitinophagaceae bacterium
ACGCCGGACGTATATTTTCAAACTGCTCCCTGCTTATATCACTTGGGTAGTTTTTCCTGAGTTGTACACCTTTTTCCATAAACAATAAAACGAAAGGAAGTGACTCATTATTTTATCCAGTTAATTATTTATAGAAAAAAAATATTGAAATCAGCGTGCCTAAAACATTATGAACGGGTGCTTAGGGAATTTAGTAAACCTTGAGCGGTTGCACCTAGGGAATAATAAATTAACGGGTAACATTCCAACATCTTTTGGCATGTTAAGGAAAGTAAAGGAGTTGGCATTAAATAACAATAAACTAACGAGCATCATACCATCTTCTTTGGGGAATATGGACAGCTTGAAGTCATTGGATTTTCAGAGCAATTTGTTAAGTGGCAGCATACCATCTTCATTAGGTAATCTGAGGAATTTGACATTGCTTATTTTAGACAGAAATAAATTAAGCGGTGATATTCCTGACTCAATTGCCAATTTAAAAAAACTAAAATGGTTTGCTTTGGATGAAAATCATTTAACTGAGTCTATACCGTCTTGGTTAGGTGATTTGAATAGTCTAACGCTTCTATCAGTAGAAAGAAATAGATTGACTGGCACTATTCCCAACTCTTTGGGAAATTTAAAGAATCTTACAACGTTAGCTTTAGGATATAATAATATAACCGGACAGATACCACCCTCATTTGGCAATCTGAAAAAGCTGGTTGTGATATATTTAAGGTACACAAAGGTAAACGGGGGTATTCCAGCTACACTTGGTAATTTGGAAAATCTATCTGATTTATATCTACAAGGAAATCAATTAAGCGATACTATCCCTTCTTCCCTCGGAAACCTAACCAAATTAACTCAAATCTATTTAAACAATAATCAATTGAGTGGTTCAATTCCTTCCTCGTTTGGAAATTTAACCAAGCTACAATGGTTGCTTTTAAACAATAATCAACTTACAGGATCGATACCTGATACTATAGGAAAAATATCAAAACTTACTAATCTGGATTTAAGTTCCAACTATCTAAGTGGGCGTATTCCATCCAGTTTACTTAAACTAACCAACTTAAAGAAACTCGATTTATACAACAATAAGTTATCGCCTGAAGGAGTAGAAACCATTAAACAGCAATTCCCCTTTGCAAAAGTGAGTTCTGAGAGTTATTAGAGATTTTACCTTCTAATAACTAACCCCTAATAACTAATAACTATTGTGTTATTCCAAATTCATTTCGCCTCCTTACCAATTAAATAAACTAAACCCCTACTTTTGCAGCCTTAAAATGGGGCTTACTCGTTAAATAAATAAAACAAACAATAATAACTCAGCGTTATGGCGGATTTAAAATTACAAAGAAACTTCGGTATTGCAGCACACATTGATGCTGGTAAAACCACCACTACCGAGCGTATCCTACGCTACACAGGTATGATTCATAAGATTGGTGAAGTGCACGATGGTGCTGCTACTACCGATTGGATGGAGCAAGAAAAAGAAAGAGGTATCACCATTACTTCTGCAGCAGTTAGTTGCGAGTGGAAATTTCCTACTAATAAGGGTGTTGCTGATGCAAATACTAAAGATTACTACTTTAATATTATTGATACTCCAGGTCACGTGGATTTTACCATTGAGGTAGAACGTTCTATGCGTGTATTGGATGGTTTGATTGCTTTGTTCAGTGCGGTTGATGGTGTTGAGCCTCAGTCTGAAACTGTATGGCGCCAGGCTAACCGTTACAAGGTTCCACGTATCGGTTTCGTCAATAAAATGGATCGTTCTGGTGCAGACTTTTTGATGGTTGTTGCGCAGGTGAAGGAAATGTTGGGTGCTAATGCAGTGCCTTTGCAATTGCCAATTGGTGCAGAAGACGACTTTATTGGTGTGGTGGATTTGATTACCATGAAGGGCGTTATTTGGGATATGGAAACTGAAGGTATGACCTTTAAGGAAATTCCAGTTCCTGCTGACATGGTTGAAGAAGCTAACGAATGGAGGGCTAAACTAGTAGAAGCTGTTGCTGAATACGATGATAAATTGTTGGAAAAATTCTTTGATGATCCAAATAGTATCACTGAAGACGAAATGCACGAAGCAATCCGTAAGGCTTGTATCGATTTGAGTATCGTTCCAATGATGTGTGGTTCTTCATTCAAGAATAAGGGTGTACAAACTGCATTGGATGCCGTTTGTCGTTACCTACCTTCCCCTGTTGATGTTGATGACGTTTCTGGTATCAATCCTGACACGGGCGAAATTGTTACAAGGGCTCCTAATGCAAAAGAACCTTTTGCAGCATTGGCCTTCAAAATCATGACCGATCCTTTCGTGGGTCGTTTGGCTTTCTTCCGTTGCTATTCTGGTCACTTGGATGCTGGTTCTTATGTGTTGAACGTAAGAAGTGGTAAGAAAGAGCGTATCAGCCGTATCATGAAGATGTTTGCCAACAAGCAAAACCCAATTGACTTCATCGAAGCTGGTGATATTGCCGCTGCGGTAGGATTTAAGGAAATTAAGACAGGTGATACGTTGTGTGATGAGAAACATCCTATCACGTTAGAGAATATGTTTATCCCAGAACCAGTAATCGCCATTGCTATTGAGCCTAAAACTCAGGCTGATGTTGAAAAAATGGGTATGGCTATCGCTAAATTGGTGGAAGAAGATCCTACATTGCGTGTAAACACCGATGAAGATACTGGCCAAACCATTTTGCGTGGTATGGGTGAGTTGCACCTGGAAATCATTATCGACCGTTTACGTCGTGAGTTTAAGGTGGAAGTTAACCAAGGTGCGCCTCAGGTGGCTTACAAAGAGTGCTTTGGCATTACCGTTACGCACCGTGAAATATTGAAGAAACAATCTGGTGGTCGTGGTAAGTTCGCTGATATTCAATTTGACCTTGGTCCTGCTGATGAAGAATGGATTAAAGAAAATGAAGGCAAGAGCTTCCAATTTGTAAATGACATTCATGGAGGTTCTGTTCCTAAGGAGTTTCACGCGGCCATTCAAAAAGGTTTCGAAACGTCTATGCCACAAGGTATATTGGCTGGTTTCCCGATTAATAATATGAAGGTTAGAATATTTGATGGTAGCTACCACGATGTGGATAGTGATGCGATGAGCTTTGAATTGTGTGCTAAAGGTGCATTCAGGGAAGCTGGTCGTAAAGCAAAACCAACTTTATTGGAACCTATCATGCGAGTAGAGGTTTTAACGCCCGACTTGTATATGGGTGATGTAACTGGTGACCTTAACCGTCGTCGTGGCATGTTAGAAGGTATGGATAGTAGGGCTAACCTACAAGTTATCAAGGCTAAAGTGCCATTGAGCGAAATGTTTGGTTATGTAACACAGCTTCGTTCATTGTCTTCTGGTCGTGCTTCTAGTACCATGGAATTCTCTCATTACAACAATGCTCCAAACAATATTGCTGAAGAAGTAGTGGCAAAGAGTAAAGGAAAATCGAAGAGTGACGATTAATTTTTAAGCTGAATAAATACAGAAAGGCCCTCGAGAATATCGGGGGCTTTTTCATTTTGGATACTGGTTACAGGATTCAAGTTACTAGTATCCTGTAACCAGTAACTTGAAACCTGCATCCTTTTCCGTATTTTTACCTCCAACATAATAACAAACGTGTCAGAAAGAAACTTTATAGATTATATACGCATATTTTGTCGTAGTGGACATGGCGGAGCTGGACAATCGCATCTTATGCGCAATAAACTGACTGCCAAGGGTGGTCCTGATGGTGGTGATGGTGGAAGGGGAGCGCACATCATCCTTAGGGGTAATTCTAACCTATGGACATTACTTCACCTTAGATATTTTAAGAATGTACTGGCAGAAGATGGTACCAATGGTAGTAAGGGCAACTGTACTGGCAAGGATGGTGATGATATTTATTTGGATGTACCACTAGGAACGATTGCCAGGGACGAGGAAACGGGAGAAATAGAAGCAGAAGTATTGGATCACGGACAAGAAATAGTTTGGATAAAGGGCGGACGTGGTGGTTGGGGTAATCAGCACTTTGCCACACCAACCAACCAGGTTCCAGAACATGCACAACCTGGTGACCCGGGTTCTGAAGGTTGGAAGAACCTAGAATTGAAAGTATTGGCTGATGTGGGATTGGTAGGCTTTCCAAATGCTGGTAAATCGACGTTGTTGTCTGTTGTTACTGCTGCTAAACCAAAGATTGCCAACTATGCCTTTACCACACTTGTGCCTCAATTAGGAATAGTAGAATACAGGGATGACAAGAGTTTTTGTATTGCTGATTTGCCTGGAATTATTGAAGGCGCTGCCGAGGGTAAGGGACTTGGGCATCGCTTCCTTCGTCATATTGAGCGTAACTCTTGTTTATTGTTCTTAATTCCTGCTGATAGCAATGATCATAAAAGAGAATTTGCTATCTTAGTGCATGAATTGGAAGAATACAATCCAGAGTTATTGCAAAAGGATTTCATCATTGCCATTAGTAAGAGTGATATGCTTGATGATGAATTGAAGCAAGCCATATCTAAAGAATTGCCCTCTAGTATTCCTCATTATTTTATCTCATCTGTAACGAATACAGGATTGGTTGAATTGAAGGATGCCCTTTGGAATACTTTGAATAAGCCTGTGAATTAAATAAAACTTAAAATTAGTAATTCACAAAGGTTGAATACTACTGTTTAATAATATTTACGAGCATTTGCGCCAACTAGTAGTATTGCCATTTAGAAAGTAACATAACCTTTCGCTATATTTGTTGCCTTCTCATGCAGAAAGGGTAATAGAAAGGTATAAATAATGTATGTGTATAAAGGGTTTTAAGCAGAAAAGCAAAGTTGTCATTTTTAAATGGAATAACTTTTCTTTTTTGTGTGAAAGCCCTTTTTTGTTTAATAGATACAGAGTTTTTTAGTTATTGTTCTATTAAATTTTAAAAACGTTTGCATGTGAGTTAGGTGGCGAAGCCATGCAAATTTGAAATTAACCAGCAATGTATAAATTTAAAATACAGTTAATGAGAATTACTTCATTCGTATTTATCATTATCATTACTAGCTTTATAACTTCTTGCAATTATCAAAAAAAATTACAAGAGCAGTTATACTTTAATGATGCCTTGGATAGTTCACATCGTATACTAGCAACTTACTCAGCAACAGTAAAAGTTGATGATAGGTTATTAATTGGAGTTAGTGCTTTAAATATTGAAGCTGCAGTTCCTTATAATTTATCATCCACCAGTGCTAGTGTAAGTGGTAGCGGCAGTGGTAATAGCGGTGGTTACCTAGTTGATAAAGATGGTACTATCTTATTTCCACAATTAGGAGTGTTACACGTTGAGGGAAAAACTCTTACAGAAATAAGGACTGATTTATTAAGTGCACTTTCAAAAT
This sequence comes from Chitinophagaceae bacterium, assembly GCA_025362915.1. GTDB lineage: Bacteria > Bacteroidota > Bacteroidia > Chitinophagales > Chitinophagaceae > Parasediminibacterium. Next base: position 5,398 of record JANYEU010000102.1, read on the forward strand.
ACTTGACTGATCCTGTTGTAACAGTTCAATTTGCAAACGCAAGGGTTTTGGTTATGGGAGAAGTGGGGCGACCTGGTCCTATACCTATTCCAGATGGAAAGTTAACGATTTTAGAAGCAATAACATTGTCGGGGGATATTCCTTTTACTGGTAGAAAAGACAATGTGTTAGTTGTAAGGGAGGAAAATGGGCAAAGAAGTTTTGCAAATGTTAATCTGCAATCACACAACGTATACAAATCTGAATATTATTTTTTGAGGCAAAATGATTTAGTGTACGTAGAACCCACTCTAATGAAAGTAAAGCAACAGAGCAATCAATTACTCCTTAGTAATATTGGGTTAATAACCGCAATAACCGGCACCTTTTCTACAATACTTTTTTTATTGACATATCTCAAGTTGCTTAAATGACCCCCACAGATCAACATATACAGCCTGTAACGCTAAAAAAGAATGTTCTACAAGATGTTGCGCCTCCTGCAAAACTTTCCGGTAAAGAGATAGTTTATAAGTATATAGTGTTCTTGCCTTTGTTTATTGTTTCCATAAGTATATCAATGACAGTGGCATATATTAATATACGCTATAAAGTGCCTATATATAGTTCCTCTATTTCTTTACTCATTAAAGATGATAGGAGTAGCAGGGGTGGTGGGGAAGACCTGATTTTAGAAAATCTAACTACTTACAAGAAAAAGACAAACCTTTCTAATGAAATAGAACTAATTAAGTCAAGTACCATGATTAGTAGGGTAGTTCGTATTTTGAATCTTAATTGGTCTTATTATGATGAAGGAAATATCAAACGGATAGAGTTATACGGAAACACAAGTATCCACGCAAATTGGGTAGAATTGAAAGATAGCTCTACTCCTGCAACGCTAATCATTGTAAGGAAAAGAGAGAGTATTTACATTGAGTATGGCCCCAATAGATATAAAAAAATTCTAAATGGTGATATCGTTGAATACCCCTACGGAAAAATGCGTGTTTTCTTTGACCCGAATGAAATAATAAAAGATAATAAATATATTATAAACTACCAGCCAACCGTAGTCGCAGCTTCTGTTATAGCCGGGTCGTTACAAATTAGGCAGCTAAGTAAAGAGACAACAATTTTAAGTTTATCCATAAGCCTTGAGGTGCCTCAAAAAGGGCGTGACATATTAAACACACTTGTAAATGTATATAATGATGTAAATGTTGAAGACAAAAATAAAATAGTTGACAATACCATTAAATTTATAGACCATCAATTGGATATATTAACTGGAGATCTTGGGAAAATTGAAGATGATTTACAAAGTTTTAAGCAACAGAATGGAGTTGTACCTTTAGAAGCGCAGGCCACTTTAGAATTTGGAAAATCAGCGGATTTGCAAGAAAAAATTGTAGGGCAGAATTTAAAATTAGACGTGGTCAAATTTATTCGAGAATATGTATCTACTCCACAAAAAAAATACGATATAATAGTAACTCCATTTGAAATTGAGGATTTAACGCTGTCTGGATTAATTGTTCAGTATAATGCAATACAACTCAAGCGAGTGGAATTGATAAAAAGTTCCTCAATCAATCATCCCTTTGTAAAGCAACTTGAGAACCAACTTGAAAAGATAAGAATAAGTATTATTGAGAATCTAAACAACCTGACAAAGAATTATATATCAATAAACAAAACCTTACAAGCACAAACAGATAAATTTTCATCCAATTTAAATTCTATTCCTGTACGAGAGCGACAATATCTTGAAATCCTTAGGCAACAAGGAATAAAAGAGAAAGAGTATTTATTCTTGCTTCAAAAAAGAGAAGAGTCGGAAATAACAAGAGCATCGACAATTGGTAACTCTATTCCCGTAGATGCAGCTGTCAGTGGGGGAAGGGTAAGTCCAGATGTTAGTAATATATATAGAACTTCATTTGTAATAGGGTTCCTAATACCAATTATTTTTATTTATCTGCTTGATTTATTGAATGATAAAATTATTGTTCGAAATGATATAGCAAGGGTAACAGCCGCTCCAATTATTGGTGAGGTAGCCCACCATAGCAGCCAAAATCGCGTGTTGGTGGTAAGTAATAAGGATAGAAGTGTGCTCGCAGAGCAATTCAGGATACTGAGAACTAATATTGGATTTCTGTTGGGACCAAACATAAAGTCCCCGGTTCTACTCGTATCTTCCAGTATAGCAGGCGAAGGAAAAACCTTTTGTTCTATGAATTTGGCAGCGGTTTGGGGTATCGCTGGTAAAAAAACGGTAATACTTGAATTAGATTTACGAAAACCTAAGATTGCTAAATCACTAGGTCTGATAAATGAAAAAGGAATCACACACTTTATGTTGGGTCAAGTAAGTGCAGAAGAAATTCCAATTCCAATCCCAAATACCGAAAATTTATACATTGTACCAGCGGGTATCATTCCTCCCAACCCATCAGAAATGATTATGGATCCTAGGATGGGAGAGTTCATCGCATACCTCAAAACTGTATTTGATTTAATAATAATTGACTCTGCACCAGTAGGGTTAGTTAGTGACTCGAAAATTATCGCACAGTTGGCAGATGCCACTATTTATATTGTGAGGCAAAGATTTACAGTAAAGAAACAGTTGCCTTTCATTAATGAGTTATATACTCAAAACTTGCTTCCACGTATCGGAATATTGGTAAATGATGTAAAAATTGGGGGTATAAACTCTTATTATGGCTATGGTTATGGCTATGGCTATGGTTACAGCTACAACTACAGCTATAATTATCGTTATGGTAGCGATAGAATTACACTATGGACAAAAATAAAGTCGCTCTTTAAAATTTAGCGTTATTAATTCTTCCTCAAAAAATTTACCCACCTCACCCCCCCCACGACTATATTAATGTGCAGGATAGCTGGTATCTTTAACCCCATTTCAGGTTCTTTAAAAGACGACATACTTCGTATGCGGGATGCCATGCATAGGGGTGGACCAGACGATTCTGGCGTTTTTTTAGATGAAAGTATGGGATTAGCACTTGGACATAGGCGTCTTGCATTATTAGATCTTACAAGTGCGGGACATCAGCCAATGTTATCTACAGACGGAAAGGTTCAAATAGTTTTTAATGGCGAGATTTACAATTTTCTTCAAATAAGAGATGAACTTGCTGAGCAAGGATATACGTTTCATACACAAACCGATACAGAAGTCATCATAAATGCCTACATGGCGTGGGGTACAAAATGTTTTGAGCGATTTAATGGAATGTTCGCTTTGGCAATTTTGGATTCTAGAACGCACGAAATAATTTTGGCTAGAGATCACGCAGGTATAAAACCTCTTTATTATAATCTAACTGATAAACAACTTGTTTTTGCATCTGAAATAAGAGCATTTAAAGCACTCAACCCTATTTGGGAAGAAAATGAAAATTGGAAAATACCATTTTTGGCTTATGGACATCTTCCAGAACCATTTACAACTTTAAAAGATGTTCAACTTCTACCTAAAGGGTGTTTCGCTGTAATAAACTTACAGAAACTAACTATTGAAATCTCTCTTTTTTTTGTATCAACCTATACAAGCTCCGTTGATACCAACAAGGTCGCAATTGAGTTATTGCGTAAAAAAATAGAAAATGCTGTTGAAAGGCATCTTGTTTCTGATGCACCTATTGGTGTCTTTCTTAGCGGGGGTATAGATTCAAGCATCATTACTATATTAGCATCCCGATTTGCAACAAAAAAAATAAAGACACTCTCTATAGTTTTTGAAGAACAAGACTTTTCTGAAGAGGTATATCAAAAAATGGTGGTAGAACAAGCAAATGTTGAGCATCATTCTTTTTTGGTAACCAATCAAATGTTCCGCGATGAGTTTAATCAGATAATGGAGGCGATGGATCAGCCATCTATTGATGGCATCAACTCGTATTTTATCTGTAAATTCGCTAAAGAATATGGACTAACTGCTGTATTAAGTGGATTGGGCGCAGATGAATTATTGGGTGGATATGACTCTTCCAGAAGAAGTCAACTTTTAAAAAGATTGACTTTTTTTCCTTCTTTTATTTTGGCTTTAACCAATTACTCTCCTAACGATAGGATAAAGCGGATTGCATATCTAAAGAAAAAAACTTTACAAAACAAGTATTTGTTTTATAGGGGCATCTACAATCCGCTAACAATAGCTTCTCTTTTAGGAATATCGCAAAAAAAGGTACTAAGTGTACTAAAAGAAGTATCTGTTACTCCTCTAAAAAGCAAGTCGGAGATTCAGGAAGCTGCTCACTTGGAACAACACCTGTACATGCAAAACCAATTGCTAAAAGATACAGACTACATGAGCATGTGGCACGGTATAGAAGTTAGGGTTCCTTTTTTGGATAAGGAAGTGATAGAAGCATGTAATACTATTGCTCCCTCCATTAAGTTTGACCTAAAAAAAAGACCGAAATATTTGTTGATAGAAGCATTTAAAGATGTTCTACCATCTGCTATTTGGAATAGGAGAAAACAAGGGTTTACCTTCCCCTTTACAAAATGGATTAACCATGTTGTTCCTATAAGGAGGGGAGAGATTTTTGAAGAAAAATACCGTCAACTTAATCAGTCAGTCATACATTGGAGTAAATATTGGACTTTTGTATTAGCGACGAGTTCTACAAATGACCTTATTTTTCTTCCTAAGGATTTTGACCGTGTCTGCTTTTATAATACAAGCACTTTTGCTACGATGGGAGGTATTGAAAAATTCAATCGCGCCTTTTTACGCGCATTATCTGCTTTAGAGCGAGAATCTTTTTTGATGGCAGATGCAGCTTCTATGTATGACAGAACCGTAGAAGCAGAATACTTTATTCCTAATAATTATAAGTTATACAATAAGAACAAGATATCTTTTGTGTGGAGAGAACTAATAAGCGCGCACAAATACAAGCAGGTTGTTTTAGGACACGTAAATCTAGCCATGTTTGGATTATTGATAAAGTTTTTTAACCCATCTATTAAAGTGTTTTTGGTGGCACATGGAATTGAAGTTTGGGGAAAATTGACAGGCTTAAAGAGAAAATTGTTAGATAGATGTGATATGATTTTGGCTGTTAGTAATTTTACAAAGCAAAAACTAATTCAAATAAATGGGGTTCCGCCCGATAAAATAAAAATTTTTCACAATACGATTGACCCATTTTTTAATTACCCAAAACAATTCTCCAAGCCAGATTATTTATTGGATAGGTATGGCATTAATAAAAAAGATAAAATTATTCTTACTCTTACAAGGTTGGCATATTATGAAAAATACAAAGGTTACGATAAAGTAATTTCGGTTTTGCCAGAGATAATTGCAAAGTATCCAAATGTAAAATACCTGATAGCTGGTAAACCGGATGAGTTGGAAGAAGCCAGACTTGTAAACCTAATTAATCTTTATGGATTACAAAAACATGTATTTCTTTTAGGCTTTATAGCTGAAGAAGAGATAACAGATCATTATCAATTAGCAGATGTTTTTGTAATGCCTAGTAGAAAAGAAGGCTTTGGTATCGTGTTTATAGAAGCCATGGCATGTGGCTTACCTGTAATAGCTGGTAATCAGGATGGAAGTGTAGATGCGCTAAGAAATGGTGAACTGGGCATATTAATAAATCCAGAAGACCCAGATGAAATGGTTGCCACCCTACTAAAAGTGCTTACCGGAGATAGCTATTCGGCCGCACAAAAAGAACAGTTACAAACGAAAGTAGACAGCTATTTTGGATTTTCCGTTTTCTATCAAAACATAAAAAAACAATTGCTACACTAACATGGATACTACAGTTGCTACCCAAGAATGGGACATGGAAATAAAACCTCACGATAATCTCTTTAATCTTCACCTAAAAGATGTTTGGCATTATCGTGATTTGTTGTGGCTACTAGTAAGGCGCGATTTTGTATCGTTTTACAAGCAAACCATTTTTGGACCTTTGTGGTTTTTTATACAGCCAATTTTTACTACCATTACTTATGTGATTGTTTTCAGCAAATTGGCAAAAATTTCTACCGCCGAAATTCCTGCACCACTATTTTATCTTACTGGAAGTATAGCTTGGAATTATTTTGCCGATTGCCTTAACAAGACTTCTACAGTATTTAAAGACAATGCAAACATTTTTGGCAAGGTATATTTCCCCCGGCTTATTATGCCATTGAGTATCATATTTTCAAATCTTATCAAGTTTGGGGTTCAGTTTGTGCTTTTCATTTTTTTAATGGCTTATTACTTTATAAAAGGCAGTACGATACATCCAAACTTTTATATTTTGTTATTTCCTTTAATTCTTTTTTTAATGGCCATTTTAGGACTGGGCATTGGACTTATAATTACAGCTATGACAACCAAATATAGAGACTTAGTTTTTCTAGTAACTTTTGGAGTGCAATTACTTATGTATGCAACCCCTGTAATTTATCCTCTTTCGGCTGCAAAGCCAGAGTATCGGATTTATTTAAGCATCAATCCATTGAGTGGGCTGATAGAAACTTTTAGATATGGCTTCACTGGGAAGGGTACTTTCTTTTTCGGCAACTTCTTGTATAGTGTGTTGGCAAGTATTTTATTATTTCTTTTTGGCTTGGTAGTGTTTAATAAGGTAGAGAAAACCTTTGTGGATACGGTATAAAACACACTTTTTTGTCCAAATAACCTTTTGGGGATGCTTCTCCAAAGTTTTTTATGTCTCTCCAAAGTTTGTTTTGATTAAAACAACTCTTGAATGGATTAAAACAAACTAAATCTTAGCTTAGATCAATGACTTAAAAGGTAGGCAACTTGTAATTTTTCGTGCCTCTTTTCTCTAAATGGCTTAGTGGCAAAAAATAAAAATAATGAGCATAGCGATAAAGGCAGAAAATATTAGTAAGGCTTACCAACTAGGGGAGTTTAGTACTGGTACTGTTTCTAGGGATATAGAAAGATGGTGGGCGCTATTGCGAGGTAAGGAAGACCCTTTTTTGAGGCTTGGTGAAACTAACGACCGTAGTACTAAGGGAACAAGCAATGTAGTTTGGAGCTTGAAAGATATAAATTTTGATATTCGGCAAGGTGATGCCGTAGGTATTATTGGAAGAAATGGGGCGGGGAAAAGTACATTATTAAAAATACTAAGCCGTGTAACTACCCCAACTACGGGCAATATAAAAGTAAAAGGACGAATAGCAAGCTTATTAGAAGTTGGTACGGGGTTTCATCCTGAATTGACTGGTAGGGAAAATATTTATTTGAATGGAGCCATATTGGGAATGCGTAAACATGAGATAATAAAACATTTTGATGCCATTGTGGATTTTTCTGGTGTAGAACGTTATATAGATACACCCGTAAAAAGATATAGCAGCGGCATGTATGTACGTTTGGCTTTTGCTGTAGCAGCACATCTGGAAAGTGAAATACTGGTAGTAGACGAAGTATTAGCAGTAGGCGATGCAGAGTTCCAGAAAAAGTGCTTAGGTAAAATGGGGGATGTAAGCATAAATGAAGGGCGGACCGTTTTGTTTGTAAGCCACAATATGGGAGCTATAAAACAGCTATGTCAAAAAGGAATATTATTACATAATGGTCAAATGGTTTTTTCTGGTCTTGCTGATGCTACAATTAGCAGATATTTAAAAAACAGTACCCCCAATGGAGCTATTAATAATAAATCTGTGGCAGGGACCCTTAAAAGTTTTGTGGAGTTTATTGAAATTAATGTCAATGGTGTAATAAATCAAGAGGGGGTCTTTGAGCCAGAAAACAAATTAATCATTTCTTTAAAATGGAATTGTATAAGTGCAATTAAAAAGCTGAGGATTAGCTTTAATATTTATAAGGAAGGATTATTATTGTTAACCATGCACGATTTGGCATTCCCTGCCTATACAGAAACTGGACAGTATCAATCTAAGGTCGAAATTCCTCCATATTTGTTAAGACCAGGTGAGTATGCCATTGCAATAGGTGGTCATGATGGCGATAACATTAGTTCTGGGATGGAATGGTTATTTATGTCAGACGTATTTTCTTTTGATATAGTTGAAAAATGGGGAATACAAAATGATTTCTCATCAAAAGGACTGTTTAATGTTCCCTTTCAAGGAGTTAGAAATTCTATTGGTTAATGAAATATTTAGCAAACGCAATTAAGTCACAATGTCCCGTTTGTAATTCAACCTCTGGTCGGTTGCTTTATACAGTGGAAAGCAAACAGGTAGCCAAGCATTTTTTATA
>JANYEU010000183.1 GCA_025362915.1 Chitinophagaceae bacterium
GTACTACCGTGTCTTATGTAAATGCAAGGGAGGTTTATTTGTCAAAAGCTATTACAGCCAGTGTAGCAAGTGGGGCAACCATTACCTTCTCTACTTCTGCAATAACAACAGGTGTAGAGTTGCCTACAAGCACTACTGCATTAAATAACCTTACCATCAGTAATATAAATGGTGTTACATTGAATGCAGCGGCTACTGTAAATGGTACGCTTACACTCAATCAGGCATTAACCAACTCTAGTACCCTTACCATGGCTAATGGTTCTACCATTGCCCGTAAGGTATCTGCAGGTACGCTATCGGCTGCTCCAGTATTTGGTACTTCTTCCGCACATACAGTTAATGTAACCATTTCGGGTACTAGTACATCTGGTAACGAACTGGCAGGTACTACAGGAAAGATTGGCACATTTACGGTTAATGGAACAGGCATTACCTACACATTGGCATCAGCCCCAACTGTTGCAGGCCTTGCACTTACAGCAGGTACATTGGCAGACGGAGGAAATACAATAACCAATACTGGTAATATAACAGGTACCGGTACCGAAAGCGGTAGTGGTAATATAACAATGACAACAAGTGCAGCCACCATTTCTGGTGCAACACTTAATAACCTGACACTTAATAATGCTGGAGGATTCAGCCTTGCCGGTTCTCCTTCCATTGGTGGCATACTTACGCTAACAAGCGGCAACCTTGTTTTGGGGACTAATATTTTAACCTTGGCAAATGCAAATGCAGTTGCTGGCACACCAGGTACAAGCAACCATATTATAACAAACAGCACAGGTTCTGTAACAACTGCGGCAGCATTCAGTTCTGCCTATACTTTCCCTGTAGGTTTTGATGCGGCTGATTACAATCCAGTAACCATTACCCCTAGTGCGCAAACACCAACTGTAATAGCTCAAGCCATAGCATCAACCACTGGTATTACCAATAACCTAAAGGCGCAGTGGCTGATAGGGGGATTAACCTCTTCGTCAACCATATTGGCTTTCCCATGGAACAGTACTAACGATCCTGCGGGTACTGCGCCAACAACTGGTTTGTTGTACAAATATGTGGCAAGTACTTGGAGTGCCATTGTTGCCAGTAGTACAACTGGTTCTTATACAACCTCACTTACCGGGGTAACGCTTACCAATCCAATAACGCTGACAGTTGGTGCTGGTAATGCGCCGCCAACTTTAGGATTGACTAGTGGTAGTAATACCCAGAGCGTTAATACAGCCACTGCAATCACTTCCATTGTTTATACTTGGGGTGGTTCTGCAACAACAGCAACTGTAGCTTGGACAGGCACTTCTGGAGGAAGCACGGCACCTACGGGTATTACTGTTACAACAAATACCGGTAGTAGCACAGTAACCATTTCTGGGACGCCAACTGTTGTTGGAAATTATGGTTATAGTATCAGTAGCGTTACAGGTACTCCAGTTGTAACACTTACAGGTACCATCGCAGCAACTGCCGCACCAGTAATAACAATCGCTGCTATCAGTTCTGTCACTGCGGGTAATATACTTACTGGGGTTACTGGATATCCATTGACAAACTTCTCTGTAGCGGCGGGTTCTGCTTCTGCTACTTTAAATACGGTGAACTTGCCAATTACAGTAGGCGGTGGTTTGGCAACTAATGATTTGGTCAATTATAAATTATATTATACTTCCACAAGTACATTTAGTACTTCTAATTTATTGAGTACTGTTACTTCTTCATTGACTACAAGCCCAATTAGTTTTGCTTCTTTATCCCAAACAATCAATAGTGGTGCAACAGGGTATTTCTGGGTAACGACTGATGTGGCGGCTACTGCAACATCAACCCATACCATTGCTGCTGCAACATTGTCATATACAAATGCAAGCACAACCCTTATATTTTCGACAAATACTGACGCTACCAGTTCTGGAACAGTTGCGGCAGCAGGAACACAAACAATTGTCTATCCCGTTTATTATAACAATTCCGGTACAGATGTATCGAGTTTAAGCAACTGGGCTACTGGTACAAATGGCATTTCTGGAAGTAATCCTCCGAACTTTACCAACCCAAATGTTACCTTTAACCTATACAATAGCACTGCCAATACACTTGGTGCTAACACTACATTTGGTGGGGCTGGTACTAATCTTAATATAGGTAATGGTACAGTTGCTGCAAAGCTTACAATTAATGCATCGGTAACAGGTACTATTTCATCAGGAACCACTTTATCGGTCAATACATCTTCGGTGCTAACCATTAATGGCTATTTGCTAAACAGTGGTTCTGTTGGTGGACCTGCTGCTACTACTCTTTCTGCTTCCAATCTAATTGTTGTTGCAAATGGGGGAACCTACGAAGCCAACTCTTCAACTTTACCTTATTCTACATGGAATACAGGATCCACTTGCACAGTCAGTGGTAATGCTACTCCTGTAAACATGCCCCAGTCATTTTATAACCTTACATGGAATTGTGCCAGTCAAACAGCGGATAATGGAAGTAATCTAACATCTATTGGGGGCAACTTATCAATCAACAATACAAATGGGCATTTATTTAGGTTATCTACTTCAACAAGTGGCACTAATGTTACGATTAATGGAAATGTAACAATCGCTTCTACGGGTGGATTGACAACAAACGGTAGTGGGACTTCTGGGTCATGTATTCTAACCGTTTTGGGTAATTTTACTAATAATGGTACGCTTAACTTTAATTCTGGCGGTGGAGCCACATCAAGTACGTTTAACCTTTATGGTAATTTTACCAATACGGGAACCCTTACTTCGCATGCTACAACCGACCCTGCAACCCTTAATTTTACTGGAGGTAAATTACATACCTATTCAAATACCAATTCGCCCGCAACTACATTAACTGCAACCACTATTTCGGTTGCAAGTGCTGATACATTGGACGTAGGAACCAATGTCATTCCTTCACCATTTATATTTACCCTTAATGGTAGTGCAACATTGCAGACGGCCCATACAAGCGGTATTGATGGCAATCTGACAACAACTGCTATAAAAACGTTACCTTCAACAGCTAATTATATCTATAATGGCGTTAGTGCACAATCTACAGGTACACAATTATCAAGTGCGGCTAATGTAACCATTAATAATAGTGCAGGTGTTTCATTAAGTGGCACAACTGCATTGTCTGGTACACTATACCTAACATCAGGTGCATTTAACCTAAACAGCCAGACATTAAATTTGGGTAATGGCGCAACTATTTCCCGTTCAAGTGGTACTATTTTGTCTGCACCATCATTTACCACTGCTGTAAATGTTGCTTACACTCAGAATGGTTCAGCTATCACTACAGGTGCTGAGATACCAACAAGTACTTCTTTATTAAACAACTTTACAGTTAGTACATCAAATGGTGTTGCATTAGGTGCTGCTGCTATTGTAAATGGTACACTATCACTTGCAGGCAACCTTACTTTGGGTAGCAATAACCTTACTTTGTCCGCTTCTCATGCAGTGGCTGGCACACCTAGTACAAGTAAACACATTGTAACAAACAGTACTGGATATGTAACGACAAAGGCTACATTCGGCACTGCTTATACTTTCCCTGTTGGCTACAATTCAAGTTCTTACAACCCAGTAGCTATTACACCTGTTTCTGAAATCCCAACCGTAAGGGTGGCTGCTATTTCACCAGCATTGACCAATAGTTTGAAAGCTATGTGGACAATTGGTGGACTGACTGATCCTTCTACAAACATAGATTTCATTTGGAATACCACAACAGATCCTGTTGGGGCTATACAAAGAGGTGGTATGCTATATAGCTTGGTTGCTGGTTCTTGGGGTACGGCTATTGACGGTACTAGTACGGGTGGTACTACACCAACTTATACCACAAACATCAATGGGGTAACAATTACTAATCCTTCCACTTTTACAGTAGGGGTTCCTAGTGCAGCATCACTTACATTGTCTAGTGCTGTTGGCACTAATGCCCAATCGGTAAATACTACGACCGCAATCACTGATATTGTTTATGATTTTAGTGGTTCAGCAACAACAATAAGTTCTGTAGTATGGTCAGGTTCTACAAGTACAACCCCTTCAGGTATTACAGTCACCATTGATAACACCGTTAATAATAATGTAACTATTTCTGGATTGATTTCAACGCCAGGAACTTACAATTATACAATAACAACAGATGGTACACCAGCTGCTTCAAAATCAGGAACGATTACTGTAGCTGCTACCTCAACCATTGTTTTAGCTATAAATAGTGCAGTAATTACTGGTAATATATTCCCAAGCTCTACAGATAATGTATTGACAAGCTTTAATATAACATCTAGTAATAGTTCTTCAACGCTTACTGGATTGAATTTTAATACTACTGCAGCAACTATTGGGACTAGTGATTTGCTAAATTATAAATTATATTATACTACTGGCAACACGTTTACATCAACAACGTTATTGGCAACAGTTAGCAGTGCATTGACAACTAACCCCATAGTTTTCTCCTCTTTTTCACAAACAATTTCTACAGGTGCTACCGGTTATTTCTGGGTAACAACCGATGTGAATGGTACAGCAACAAATGGTAAGACAGTTGCTGCAAATTCTATAGCTACTAGTGATTTATCATTTGCGCTTAATGTAAATAAATCAGGTTCAGTTGCTGTAGCAGGAACACAAACAATTTCCTTTCCTACTTATTATAACACTGCAAATTCTGATATATCTTCATTAAATAATTGGTGGTCTAATACAAATGGCACTTCAGGTACTCACCCAAGTAGTTTTACAGGTTCAAATGCAACGTTCAATCTTCAAAATGGCACGGCGAACACGTTGAATTCCAGTATTACCTTTTCTGGTGTAAATTCTACTTTAAATATTACTAATACGCTAACCATAAGTGTAACAACGGTTACAGTTGGTACAAGTACTGCTTCAACAGGAACTGTTAAGGTTAATGCATCTAGTGCATTGGTGATTGGATCGGCAACCACATTTACCGTGCTTTCTGGTGGAACACTTAATTTATCAGCTGCTACAGCAGGGTTGACTGTAAACGGGTATTTGAATAACACCGGAACATTTACCATCACTGCTGGAGCTCCTATTACAGTTAATGGAACTTACGAACATGGTGTAAATGGTGGTACCATTCCTACCGCAACATGGGGAACTAACTCTAATTGTAAGATAACCGGTATTACAAGTACATCTCCTGCAAATGCCAATCAGGACTTTTATAACTTGGAATACAATTGTCCAGGACAAAATACTTCCATATCGCTAGCATTAATAAATGCTACAGCGGGAATAACCTATACTAGGCATATTTCTGGTAACTTTATAGTGAACTCAACCGGAGGAGCTAATATATTAAGACTGGTAACTCCTTTCACTTCAGCTATTTGTAATGTTACCATAGATGGTAACTTCCAAATTAACAATAGCTCTGATGTGGCAAGTAACCTTAGTAATGCTCCTGGTGCAATTACATTTAATATTGGAAAAGATTTCTCTGTTAATGGATCTGGTACGTTGTACTACCTTAACAAAGGAACCAACACCACTACAAACAATTTAAATATTACTGGTAATTTCGCTAATGCTGGTACTATCAGTTCAAACACTGCAATCGACCCCAATACTATTACTTTCATAGGAAGTGGTACGCATTCATTCAGCAATACTGGTACGTTCACATCTACACTTTCCGCAACAGTGGTTACCATAAACAATGGTTCTACACTAAATATAGCTTCTGCCACTACAATCCCTGCCTTAAATGTTAATTCAGGAGGAACAGTGACAAATAGTTCAACATTAAATGTGTTGTATGCATTCACTAATAATGGTAGTGTTACTGGTACAGGTACAACTATCTTATCAGGTACTGCTGCCCAAACAATAAGCGGTACTGGTACCGTAACCAACTTTACGTTGAACAACAGTACAGGGGCAACAGTGACTAGTGGAAGCAACAACTTGGGTATCACTGGAATACTTACCATGCAGGCTGGTCAATTGACCACAAATGGCAATATCACCTTGAAATCAACCAGCATAGCCAATACAGGCATCCTTGCACCTTATGGGGTAAGTGGCAACACTGGTACAATCAGTGGCTCTGTAAATGTGGAGCGTTACATACCTGCAGGTTTCCGTGCCTATCGCGATATGGCACCTGAGTCTTACGGTGCGGGTACAATCTACAATAACTGGCAGGAAGGTGGTTCTTTCACCAGCGGTACAGGTATCTTCATCACAGGTTCCGGGGCAATTGATGCCACGGCCGCCGATTACAGTGGTGGTCAGTTGTCGGCATCAAGTGCCGGCTTGGATTACAGCATCAATGGCAATGCATCCGCCTTCACGTATTCATACCCAACCTTTACCCCAATTGCAAATACAAAGGTTGCCCTTGATCCATTTGTTGGTTACAGGGTGTTGATAAGGGGAGACAGGAGTTTCAATCTGGCAACTACACCAATAGTCAACTATTACAACATTGGCTTGCGGATGGTAAATGCAACAACACTTCGTGCACTTGGTGGTAAACTGATTACAGGTACGGTTACCATCAATACCACGAATGCATCCGGTACAACAGCTGATGGCGGTGCCATCTCTTCATCTGCCGCTGCATTGAGCAATACGGTGAATAATTTCACCATGGTTGCCAATCCTTATGTATGTCCTGTTCAG